>JBHHUC010000127.1:0-2245 GCA_046861395.1 Fidelibacterota bacterium | reverse complement strand
AGACTACAGAGATGCTGAGGAGCAAAACAAGACTAACGGTTGGCATAGGCCGGAGCTGACCAGTTTCCAATGACCTGCTGCTCGTTTTCCAGCAGCGTTACAGTGATATGCGAGCGATCGCCAGCCAGTTGTTCTCCATCCAGGTGCAACGGCAACTGTTTCGGACTCTGGATATCTATGGTTTTGCTTTGAATAATCTCAACTTCTTCCAGGCTATCTATGGTTCCGTTTGTCAGTCGGTTGAAATTAGTGCTGACGCGCCAGCGGGAAATATTTCTAATAATACAAATATCGAATACATTATCCTCCAGCCGTGCCTTGGGCGTCAATTGAAGACCGCCGCCCACGTTCCAGCCGTTTCCGATACTGACCAGATAAATATCATCCTCAATGGTCTGGTCATCGGTTACGATTTTCATAGGAATCCGTTTATAGAAAATCAATGTCCAGGCAATAGCCAGGAGATATTTTACTGGTCCCTTAATGAATGCCAGCTTCAATCCGGTGGCACTAGCCTGGCCTTCAAATCCCAGCCCGACAACATTAACAAAACGCCTCCCGTTAATTACTCCAACATCAATCTTTTTTACATCATGTTTTTGTAGAATATCAATCGCCTCGGAGATGGAATCATGAGGGACACAGCAACTGCGGGCAAAGTCATTTCCGGTTCCGATCGGAATGAAACCAAAAGGTTTACTAAATTCCGGAAGTCCATTTATTATTTCATTTATTGTTCCGTCACCACCAACGGCCACCACCACATCAAATTGTCCGGCCAATTCCCTGGCCAATTCCACGGCATGCATGGGTTTGGTAGTAAAATGAAATGCATAGGCCATGTTACGCCGACGGAATTCTTGTTCGATTTCCGGTAACGCTTCCATTGTCCGGCCGCTGCCGCCGGCGGGATTGACGATTAGCAGATAGCGCTCACTCACGGGGCAGCTCTGCAATGCATTCGATTTCAATGTCTGTACCCAATGGCAAGGCGGCCACCTGTACCGCTGACCGGGCCGGATAGGGTTTGTGCAGGACTTCGCTGAATACGTCATTTACCGCAGCGAAATTTGACAAATCAGTCAAGAATACGGTGAACTTTACTACTCGGTGTAGCGTTGTTCCGGCAGACTGGCAGACGGCATCAAGATTATCCAGCACCTGTCGGACCCGATCCGTAAAATTGCCCGCAACTAATTTTCCTGTTTCCGGATTCAGGGGGATTTGACCGGCCGAGAAAAACAGGTGCCCGGTTATCATTCCCTGACTGTAGGGTCCGATAGCCACCGGGGCGTTTCTGGTTTGAACCGGGCGCGACATCATTTCTCTCCCCGATGCTCCAGGCACCAGGTTGCCAGTCCGATATTTTCATCAAGCTGACGGAAAGCATTACCGGTGAATTTCTTGAGAACGAATTCCCCCACGGCAGCAATTTCCATTTCAAACAGATGTCCGCCGATTGCCGCCATGGAATGATCACCCAAGACCAGGTGAATATGAAGAAAAGGTGTTTCATCCAGCAGGGTGATATTTCCTTGACACGATAAGAGTTCATGCACGCCGGAGAACCTTTTCTTCACGTAGGACTTGGTCGGTAGGTCATAGGCTCCGATTTCAATATTCTTCACTGCGCCAATACCGGAAATCTGTCCGTTCTGAATATCATGATCCCGGCATAACCGGGTCAGGGTTGCCATGACCGGCTCATCTTGTTCGATATAAACAAAATATTGATCTTTAAATTGTTGATATTGCATTAATATTCCTAATGTTATGCTATTTTTTCAAAAGTTCTACGAGCATAGATTTAGCTTTTTCCAATCCCGCAGGAAGTAAATCATTGGTTTTACCCCCGGCCGTCGCCAGATGAGGTTTACCACCGCCCCCGGCCCCCATCGCCGCACCGATGTCCCGCGCAACTTTTCCGGCGTGGATTCCCCTTTCCACCAAGTCCGGTGTCACGCAGACCAGAATGCTGGGTTTTTTCTCTCCTTGCATTCCCAGTACACCAACTCCCGATTTCAATCCAGCGATGAGTTCGTCCCCCAGTCGTTTCAATTCCGGTTGACTTACAGGATCAATTTCCGTCACCAACAATTGGCAGCCGGTGACATCTTTCGCTTTTGCCAGCAGAGACGCCGAACTCAATCCGTCGGAAGCAGATCGGCGCTGCTTCAAAGCTTTCTCCAATTCTTTCTGACGGGAGAAGACAGTATCTAACCGGACATTAATTTCATCGAAGCGA
>JBHHUC010000076.1:0-8826 GCA_046861395.1 Fidelibacterota bacterium | reverse complement strand
CTTCTTTATCGGGGATGTTTTTCCCGGCCTACTGCGCCCGTTGGAACCAGTGGTTACATTGCTCGTTATTTTCGTTTACGGCCCAGGCCCGCGCCATGGCCTCACAGGCATAGGCATAATCAAACCCTGTAAATCCTTCCCGTTCAGTGAGGGTCCAACACGCTTCGGCATAGTGCCGCACTGCCGCAGGAACCCCCAGCACGGCATAAACCCGAGACAGTAACCACTGTCCACGCTGGACATTCAGGACGGTGCCGATCTGAGACCAATGGTAGAGGGAAGCGTGGGCGGCCTGGATCATTTCCTCATTTTCCTCCGGCCTTCGACCCACCTTGTCCAATAATTCCCAGACCCGTTGATTCAATTTCCGGGCCAAGACCCCCTGTGCTTCCTCCAACGTGTATGTTGTTGTTGCCATCCGATCACCTTTCTTGGATTTTATCCCTGGAATAATACATCGGAACTGGTCCGTTTTTTAACTAATCACCTTAGAAATTATAGTCCAGCCCCAGGATGATTCCGGCGCGATCCAGGGCTTCCACGGTAGGTGCCGGGGTAAATTCATCGGCACTTTGTCGGGTGGAGGATTCACGGGTCAGGCTGAGTTGCAGGGTGAGGATTTCATCGGGGGCGTAACGCAGCCCGCCACTGAAAAAGGACCGGGCCTGGTCCGTGGCGGTGATCGGAGAGACATGTTGCCACCCGCCCTGGAGGGCCAGCCGTCCCGGCACCAGCATGATTTCCCCGCCCAGATGGGTGGTAATTCGTTCCCGGTAATCGGACCGAATCACCGCATTTTCCTGTACCAGATCCAGATACCCTTCATCCAGGATGGTCATTGATTTCAAGGCAAAGGCCACCTGGGAAAAATCCTGGTAACGAATAGCGGCACTGAGGGTAAGCCGGGCCGAGACAAAGGCCAGACCCGCCCCGACCTGATAGGCCGAGGTGACGGCATAGTCCCATTGACCGGGATCGGCCGCACGAATCGTTTCCTGATCGCCATTATCATAGGTCAGAATTTCTTCTTCCGTATACACTTCCCGCACCTGGTAGGTAAAGGGCGGCGACAGACTCAGGCCCAGGCGCAGGTGACGACCCAGGCTAGTGAGGGTACCCAATTGAAGCTGCCAGGCACGGTAGGTGGTCCGGATATACCGGTCCACATCGTAGGTGTCATAATCTTCAGGGAAATCGGAATAATTCCCCTGCGAATCCACTTGCCGGAATTGATAATGATATTGGTCGTTGCCGCGGCGCCAGCGCAGGGACAATCCTACCAATGTGGTGGGCGATACGGCCACCGATATTCCGGCTGTCCAGGCTGCCGGTCCTCCGTTTTCCTCCACCACACCCTGACGCAGGACATTGCGATCGAAGGCCGATACCGTTTCATTGTCCGCCAGAAAGACCAGGGCATTGGGGACGGTACTGAAACCGGAAAACTGAAGCCTGTCATCCACGGCGCCCAGTCGTTCATAGGCCAGGGCGACGGTCAATGCTCCCCGACTTACGGACAGGGGATAGAGAATACCCAGACTGTTCAACCGGGTCCAGTTCAGACGGGAGGCCGTGATTTGGTCCTGATAATTGGCCCGATGGTGTAAGGCACCATGACGAATATCAAGGGTGAACCGCGGTGTCTTGACCTGGCCGATTCCGGCCGGATTCCAGTAGAGACCGGATATATCATCTGCTAGCGCCAGATAGGCCTGTCCCAGGGCCTGGGCTCGGATGCCGGGACCGCTTTCCGGGATAAAGAGCCGCATGGCATCGGCGGCCGTCTGTCCCATGAGGCTGACGCTCAGGACAAGAAGAATCAGACCCTGTTTCATGACCGACTCCGTTTTCCGGGACGGGGGGCTTTCGGCCGGGCTGGGGTACTGGACCGGGGAGAGGGTTTGGTTCTCCGCATGGTTTTTTCTCTCCGGGGCGTTGTTTTTCGTTTCACACTACTGCTTTTTGTTGATTTTTTCACCTGCTTCGGTTTTACAATACGAATATCCTTATCCTGCCTGGCCCGTGGTTTTTCAATTTTCACCACCGGCGCCTTACCGTCATCGGTACGCACCAAGGCCGGCCGGGTGGCGGGAGTTGGATGTAGGGCGGGTCGGGTGCTGTTGAGGGGTGCCGCTACCAGGGTTACATCGCGGCCCGGGAGATCCGGCTCATAGACATTACGCCGGTTCCAGTCCCGCGGTTCATGCCGGGGCACCGGATAGTTGTATCCCCCACCATACCAGCTGCCATAACTGCCATACCAGCCGGGAGAATACCAGGCAAAGGATGAATAGCAGCAATAGGACCGGGTATAATAGGGCCAGCTATAATAGGAATGGGCATAATAAGGATAAAAGGGATCGTACCAGGTCAAATCCACGAACCAGGCGGCCGGCCGGATGGAATAGGGATCATAACCACGCCCAAAATAATAATCATCGAACCAGTACCGGTATTCATAGACCAGGGTGGATGGGCGGGACGATTCCATGACAACCACCGTGTCCGGCTTTGATCCTTGGGCCGGGGTAAGGATAACCCTATCCTGGTAGGCCAGTTGGGTATAACAGCCCTGGGATATAAAAGCCAGGACAAACAGACTGGGAATGAAATTGGTATGACGCATGATTGATCTCCACTAGCTGGAAGAAAGAGTCCAAACACCATGCCAACCGGCCCGGTTTCCTGCAACGGAGGCTAACCGGCGTGGTATCAGCATGTTATTTCCCAGGCTTCATCCTTCATGAAGTTAGCATATGCCTACTATGTTTACACATTATTGTACACCATCTTTACAATTTAAGGCGTTCCAGTTTTTTATACAGCCCCATCCGGCTCAGGCCCAGTCGTTTGGCGGCCTGGCTTAGATTCCCGCCTGTTTCCTCCAGAGCCCGGGATATATACCGTCGTTCCAGGGTCTCCAGGGCCGGTTTCAAGGTGAGGTCCGTGGGGCTGGGAACATTGGCGGCCTCTTCCAGTCCCAGAAAATGGGCGGCCTCCAGGGTGTCGGCATCCCCGGCCAGGATGAGAGCCCGTGCCACCATGTTTTCCAATTCCCGTATATTGCCGGGCCAGGCATAGGCCTTCAGTTTTTTCCAGGCTCCGGCACTGACTTTTGGAATAGACCGCCCGGTTTTCAGGGCGGTCCGGCGCAGGAAAAAGGTGACCAAGTCTTCTACATCCTCCAGGCGCTCTCTCAGGGGAGGCAGGCGCAGGGGCATGACGTGGAGGCGAAAATATAAATCTTCCCGGAACGTCCCCCGGCGCACGGCCTGGAGTAAATCCACATGGGTGGCCGAAATAATTCGTACATCGACCCGTTTCGTTTTCGTTGCCCCTACCGGCTGGATTTCACCATCCTGCAATACGCGCAGCAATCGTTGTTGCATGGCCGGGGTCATTTCCCCCACTTCATCCAGGAAGACGGTGCCGCCGTCGGCCATTTCAAACAGTCCGGGACGATCTTCCCGGGCATCGGTAAAGGCCCCTTTCCGATGCCCGAACAAGGTACTTTCCAACAATGTTTCCGGCATGGCGGCACAGTTCTGGGCGGCAAAAATCTTCTCCTTCCGGGGCCCGTTATAATGGATGGCCTTGGCCACCAATTCCTTACCCGTGCCCGTTTCCCCTTCGATGAAAACGGTAATATCGCTGGGAATGACTTTTTCCATGAGACGGAAAACATCCTGCATGGCTGCTGACCGGCCTACAATATGATCGAAGGAATAATGTTCTTTCACTTCGGCCTGAAGCAGGCGGTTTTCTTCTTTCAGCCGTTGGTTGGCCGCTGCGAGTGATTGCTTCAATCGCTCATTTTCTTCTTCCAGGGCCACCTGTTCGACGGCGCGGCGGATGATATGTAACAATTCCTCTGGTTCCCAGGGCTTTTCCACATAATGGAAAATCCGACCTTCATTGATGGCGGCCACCGTGGCATCCCGATCCGAATACCCTGTAAGCAGAATCCGTTTGGCCCGGGGTTGAATCTGATAGGCGGCCTGTAAAAGATCCACCCCCGTCATACCAGGCATGCGCTGGTCCGATACAATGACGGCTACGGTCTGTTCCCGCAACAGCTGCAACGCCGATGCACCATTTAGCGACAACAGGACATTGTATTCCTTGCCCAGGGACCGGGCCAGGGCATTCAAAACCAGCTGGTCGTCATCCACGATGAGAATGTTCGTCTTCATTCTTCTCCTCCACGGGAAGGGTGATGCTGAAGGTGGTTCCTTCACCGGCCTGACTTCTCACCGTTAGCGAACCGCCGTGATTTGTAATAATGCCATAACTGATGCTGAGTCCCAGGCCCGTGCCGGTGCCCACCGGTTTGGTGGTAAAAAAGGGATCGAAGATCTTGACCTGCACCTCGGGCGGAATGCCGGGACCGTCATCATGGATTTGGACCACGGCGGTACTTGCCTCCAGTGCCGTAGTGATTGTAATTGTCCCCCGGCCATCCAGGGCCTGAACCGCATTGAGTATAATATTCATGAATACCTGGTTAATTTGTCCCGGTTGACAAAAAACGGGAGGCAGCGGTTTGTAATGCCGGGTGATGGTTATCCCCTTGAATTCATTTTTCATCAGTGACAGGGTGGCCTCCAGTCCCTCCTGAATATCCATCCATGCTTTCTCTTCCTCATCCAGACGGGAAAATTTCCGCAGGGAGGCCACAATATGCTTGATGCGCCGGCTACCTTCCAGGCTGTCGGCAATCATCTGATCCAGATCGGGGGGAACCGTGCCATCCTGTTTATTCAAGGTGGCTAAGGCTTGATTCAATTCCTGCATATTGGCATAAATATACCCAATGGGATTATTCAATTCATGGGCAATTCCGGCCACCAGCTGCCCCAGACTGGACATTTTTTCACTGTGAATCAATTGTTTCTGGGTGGCCTTCAAATCCCGGTACAGAGCTTCCAGTTCTTTATTCTTTTTTTCCAGGGCGCGGATCGTTTCCTGCCGCATTTCCGCTTCCGCCACCTGACGCGTCAGCAGCCGAGTTTCTTCGATGAAGGCATTGTTCACCAACGTCAGGGCAATCTGGTTGGTCATCATCCCCAATACCGATGCATCTTCGGCTTCAAGGGGTTGGGGCACCACCAACAGGATGAGGGCCAGGAGGCCATCCTCATTTTTCACGGTAAGGAGATAGGCCGGATCGTCCCAGGTGCCGAACAGGGCGGCAAGGCCCTCAGATAATAAGGATTCCTTTTCCAGCCGGCGCCGCGTCTCAGCCGGTAAGGGGACGATGCGGGAAGATTTCAGGGAACGACCCACTGCCTTGAGGCAGTGGAGCTGGTCCTCCTTGAGCACCCAGAATGAAGCGTGCCGCGCCTGCAAGGCGTCCGCCAAGGTATCCGTTACGGCCTGGGCCAGGGTATCGTTATCATGCCACAGGATGAGTTGATCGGAAAAGGACAGGAGGGTCTGACGATAGCCATAGCGGCGGAGCTTCAGCTGGCGAATCCGTTCCAGGAAACCGAACAGGGCGGCGCCTAGAATCACCAGGAATGCGATTTGGGTCAGAATCAAGCCAGGCCGGGAAAAGGTGCGTACCAGTTCATCGGACATATAATAAACCACGAAGAGGAGGAATAAAAACAGGGCTATTCGCCGCCAGCGCCAGCCATACCGTTTCAATAGCAGACCGGTATAGGCCAGAACCAGGGCAATGAGAACGGCATACAATCCCAGGTGGAGCCAAAACGAGGGTGATGTGAGGAACCGGGATAGGCCTTGGTAAAAGCGGATTCCGTGCCTGATGATGCCATCGTATTCGGCTATGACCACCGTCTGTCCGGCCGCCAGGGGACCGGACCGGCGACGTTCGCCGGAAGGAAAGGTCACTTCGACCCAGTATGGCCCCGGCTGCGGCAGGCCGAAATGGACCACGGCCTCACTCTGGGATAAATAGCCGGAAGTACTGCCCACTTCCCGCGTTGCCAGCGGTCGGTCGGATGGGGTCTTTTTGCCCTCATACAGGTGCACGACACTCCCCAATCCGTCCCGGTTGGACCGCACTCCTTCCACCCTCACCCGCAGCCAATGCTTTCCCGGTCCCGGATTGAGATAGAGGCGGGATGTAGTATCTTTATTGGCTACAAAGAGATCCAGATCGCCGTCACCATCGGCATCGGCCAGGGCGCCACCGGTGCTGTACACCGGCCGGGGCAGGTCTTCCAGAAAAGTCAGCGAAAAATTGCCGCCCTCATTCAAATAGAGGAGATTGGGACCAATGTTGGCAAAGAAAACATCCAGCCAGCCATTATTATCCAGATCGCCGATGAGGGCACTATAACAGGGATAGAAATTCTCCAGACCCGCGACCTGGGACACGGGACGGAAATCCAGGGTATCGCCTCGGCCTTCCCGGGCATAGAGTTGGGTCCGACCGTGCCGATCGGTGACCAATAAATCCTGGTCCCCGTCATTGTTATAATCAAAAAAGACGGCATCATTACTGTTATAACTTTCCTGTAAATGATCCAGGGTTAAATCCATCCGGAGAAAGCCCCGTCCCCGGTCATTCAGATATAAATCATCGGGCTGCCGCCAGTTGCACACATAGAGATCGGGATAGGAATCACCGTTCACATCGCTAAAGGTGGCATCCTGACTGATGGTGGTGGTGGAGAAACCCCAGGCCCGGGATACATCCTGAAACTGTAATTCACCGGTTTGCAAAAAAAGGTGATTAGTTCCATGTTCATCGGTGATGAAGAGATCCAAATCCCCGTCCTTATCCACATCGGCTACGGCCGCGCCATTGCCGCTCATGGGTCCCTGCAAACCGGCGCCGACGGTTACGTCTCTGAATGTATGGTCGGCATGTTGCTTGAAAAGCCGCGTTGTATTGCCCCAACCGATGATAAGTATCTCAGCCAGGCCATCATTATTGAAATCGGCGCTGAAAGCCCCCAATTCCAAGTTCTGCAGTCCCCGCGGTTCCAGATTCCCGCCCAGGCCGGAGGCGATGGTCTCATCCCGAAACGTACTCCCATCCTGGTCCTGAACAAAAAACCGGTTCAAGTTGCGAAATCGTGTAACATAGAGATCCGGGGCTGCATCACCGTTTACATCGCGGAAAACAACACCATAACTGTCATCGAATTCCGGCAGAGGATTGTTCCGGGACGTTGAATGAAACATTGCCGCCAGAGTGTCCGGCTCCGTCCCGGTGCCAATCGTCACGAGTAAACACAACAACAAGGATAAGGAAATACATCGTGGAATGTTGCGTTTTTCAATCATTATTCAGGAATGAACTTGCTGACATTGGCGCCGGAAACCAAATTCCCTTTCTCACCCATTTCCACCGTGTGAATCCTCTGCTGGCTTTCTTAAGTTGCTCCGTTATTTTCACAGGGAAAGGATAGCATTTGCAGCAGATTCATCTTATTGTAGGGGCCCGGCCTAATTACATCAAAGCCCATCCGGTGTACCGCGCCCTGGAACAACGGAACGTCGCCCGGCTGACCCTGGTGCATACGGGCCAGCATTATGACCGTCAGATGTCGGATATCTTTTTTGAACAATTGGGGATGAAAAAACCGGATATTTCCCTGAATGTGGGTTCCGGCAGTCACGGGGCTCAGACCGCCGCCATTCTGGAACGTTATGAAAAAGTTCTTTTGCAGGATCGGCCGGATTTGGTCATTGTCTTTGGCGATGTGAATTCCACCGTAGCCTGCAGCCTGGCGGCTGTTAAACTGCACATTCCCGTGGCCCATGTGGAGGCCGGCCTCCGGAGTTTTGATCGTTCCATGCCCGAGGAAATCAACCGGGTATTGACCGACCAAATCGCCGACCGGCTCTTTATTACCAGTCCCGAGGCTGAGACCCACCTGCGCCAGGAAGGAATCAAACCGGAAAAGATTCATTTTGTGGGCAATACCATGATCGATTCCCTGCATGAATTCACGCCGGCCTTTGCCGCCGCCACCATCAGTGAGGATTTGAACCTACCGTCGCGCTTTGCCCTCCTTACCTTTCACCGCCCATCCAATGTGGATGACCCAGCCGCTCTCTCATCCCTCATCACGGCCCTGGTGGAGGTGGCCACAACCATTCCTTGTGTGTTTCCCGTCCATCCCCGGACGCGGCAGAAACTGGCTGATTTTCACCTGGCAGACACCCTGGAAGCCCATCCTAATTTTTATCTCATCGATCCTCTCGGTTATATCGATTTCATGGCCTTGCAGAAGGAATCTGCCATCGTGCTCACTGATTCCGGCGGCGTCCAGGAGGAAACTACCTGTTTCGGCGTTCCCTGTCTCACCGTCCGGGACAATACGGAACGACCCATTACCTGCAGCGCCGGCACCAATACGCTGATCGGCACCGATTACACCCGGATTCCCCAGGCGGTACGGCAGACGCTGGCCCATCCGCCTAAGGGCCAGATTCCACCGCTCTGGGATGGGAAAGCCGGCCAGCGGATTGCCGACATTCTGTCAGCATATCAACCATAATATAATTCTGAGAAATCCTGATATGGATATAATACATATGATATGTTAGCCTGCCCTAAATGCGGTAATATTCATTTACGACGCATCCACCGCAATGCCCTGGAAGCGTTACTCCCCTTTAGTAAAAAATATCTCTGCGAGGATTGTTATTACATCCTATTGGCCCTGGGAATATTCATCCTTTTCCGGCGTCGGGCCTTCTTTTTTTAAGCTCCCACTCAACCCCTTTTCATCCTTTTATTCCAGTATAACCGATCTTTAAATCGTATTTGCGTTTGGGAGCGAGGGGCGGTAATTTATAAAGCAAATAGTATTAGCAGACATGGGATACCGCCCCTCTTTCACT
>JBHHUC010000075.1:0-8895 GCA_046861395.1 Fidelibacterota bacterium | reverse complement strand
AAAAAGCACCCAACCATCCCACGGATTATCCTAGGAATGACTGCGTGTGGATGGAACGAGTAACGGTAATATCAATAACGGAATAATAACGATGGCTGAGTCCAGAAACATGGTGCCGGCATAGCCATGGGTATCGGCGAAACGTCCCTGCCAGAAACTGGAATAGGAATAGACGAGATTATTCAGGGCCATATACCCGGTAAACTGAGTTCCTCCCACTTTTGGATTGGTTAACCCCATGAATACAGCGGTGCGGGTTCCCTGAACCAGCCCGCTGGTAAAACTGTAGGACAGGGAAGCGATGATGAAAATAGTGATGGTAATACCGGCCGTCCCGGTGGACCCGGTAAACTGGAGGGCCAGGTATAGGGTGGGGAAAACGGTCAGTGCATACCACAGCCCCAGGGCTTTGCGGTGTCCTATCCGATCGGAAATCCAACCGCCCAGGATGCATCCGGCGGCTGAAATCACCGTGCCCCAGAATGTAAAAACGGCGATCTGATGTTCCGTCATACCGATATCCACCTGGAGGGTGCTGCCCAGGCCCAAACCCAGGACCAACGCGCCACCGGGTAGCAGGGCAAAACCCACACCCCAGACGGGCCCCTTGCCGGATTTGAAGAAACCCTGGTACAATTCCAGGAAAAAATTCTTGATTTCGATCCGCACCTGAGTCCAGACCGGTGTGGCGGGGGGTCGGACGGGATCGGGTTCTTCTTCCTCAATCCGTAAGGTGACAAAAACCAGAACGAAGAACAGGGCCAACAAGACGAAAGGAAAGGCGGCCGCAAAGCCCAGCCAGCCGGATATAAAGAGCGCCCCGCTACCACCAATGGTTTGTCCCAAATAACTGGAACCAAACATGAAACCGTTGGCAATGCCCCGCTCCCGTGCCGGCAGGACACGAATGGCCAGGGCATCGATGGCCACATCCTGTGTGGCGGCAAAAACATTATGAATGGCAATCAAACCGATCAGCAAAGGTAAATTATCACCCAGATCAAGAAAGACCAGAATGCCCAGCGTAAGAATCATCATGATCTGAGCTCCGGCAATCCAGGTCCGACTGGTGCCGAAACGCCGGAATTTGATCAGATCAATCAGAGGCGCCCAGGCCCATTTAAACCCCCAGGGAATGTAGAGGGAGCCCACGAGAATGCCGATTTCCGTCAGGCCGACACCGGACATGCGCAGGTGAGTCGTGAGGGCAATGGCACTGAAACCAAAGGGAATTCCTTCGGATAGATACAAAAGAGAAAAGGTCAGCAAACGCCCGTTTTTTGTACGAAGGAGATTGTTTTTCATAGTCGGCTTACAGGTTTGATTGGAAAAAGGGAAAATACAGGAAAGAATCCGTTCGGTAAAATGGATATTTTATCCCTTTCCACAGAAAACTGATGACAGAATGAATGGTTCTTGCCGGATGGAACCATGTTTGTGATTTGCGGTGGCCTGTGAAGTTCCGTTTCACTATTCAATTGGTATTGTCCGGGATGAGAATTAGGTTTACCCCAGCTATGGATTACTCCAAGCCACGAATCATCATGAGTCACTGCCTTGAGATGAAAGCCTGTCGCTACGACGGGCAAGTCATTCGCGATTCGATTATTCAATCCTTACTGCCTCATGTGACGGTGATTCCGGTCTGTCCGGAAGAAGCGATGGGACTGGGAACTCCCCGCGATCCGCTGGGATTGATACAGACATCGGACGGCGACCAGATGATCCAATTCAGCACTGGTCATAACGTAACGCCGCTGATGGATGGTTTTATTCCTTCCTTTCTGGCGGAAGTGACTGATGTTGACGGGATCGTGCTGAAATCACGTTCACCTTCCTGTGGTTTGCGGGACACCATTATTTATTCGCAGGAGGAAACGCTGGCGACGGTGGGACACGGATCGGGACTTTTTGCCCGGGCCTTGCAGGATGCCTTTCCCAATATACCGATCCGGGATGAAAAACAGCTGGCAGTCACCGAATCCCAGGAACATTTTTTTACGGCTATTTTTACCCTGGCACGGTTCCGCGCCGTCAAATCGCATCCTGAAAGGCTACGATTCTTTCATACCAGACATGCCTTGTTGTTGCAGTCCCTGCATCCGGATATTTATGTAGAAATGGTGGAATTACTGGAAACTACAGGAGACAATAATGCTGATGAAATTTATCCGCGATATAAAATATTATTACAGGAATGTATGCGCTCTATTCCCCGTCATAGCAATCATGTGAAAATCATCAGGCAAACTCTCGAACGCCTATCGCCCGCGCTGGGTCCGTCGGACCAAAAGCAATCACAAGATCTTCTGGAAAAACTAGCGACTAAACGGATTTCGCTTCAATCCCTGCGGTCCAAGATCTGGGCCTGGATAAAGGAATGGGATGACCCATATCTGAAGCAGCAATATTATTTTGTCCCCTATCCCGAATCGTTATTCCACAAATAACAACGTAAAACAGAAAAAATGCGGTTTGAAAAACCCGGCTATAGAGTGAATTTATATCCTTTCTGGAGCACAATATGTTACGTCCTTCTATCCTCAAGCTATTCTTGACCGGGATTTTCATCCTGGCCGGTTGCATGCGTCCGGTCCCCGAACTTTCACCGGAACCGCCTCCCGCGGCTGCCATTTCTCCAGTTGAATCTTTCCCCGTATTACCGGGTATCGATGTCCTGGTACGGCAAGATTTTGCCCCGCTGGCTGATAAACGGGTGGGTCTGGTTACCAATGCCACCGGCGTAAACCGGCAGTTGGTTTCCACCATTGATATCCTGTTCCATGCCCCGGAAGTGAACCTGGTGGCGCTGTATGGTCCGGAACATGGTGTTCGCGGTACGGAAATGGCAGGCGCAGAAATTGACAGTTATCAGGATCCGAAAACAGGATTGACGGTCTATTCCCTGTACGGGGAAACACGGAAACCGATGCCGGACATGCTGGCCGGAATTGATATTCTGGTCTATGATATCCAGGATGTGGGTTGCCGGTCCTATACCTTCATCAGCACCATGGGGCTCTGTCTTGAAGCCTGTGCCGAACAGGGGATTCCCGTCGTGATTCTGGATCGTCCTAATCCTCTGGGCGGAAACCGGATTGAAGGCAGTATCGTGCAACCGGGCTACACTTCATTTGTGGGACAGTTTCCCATTCCCTATGTGTATGGTCTGACACCGGGCGAATTGGCCTTGTTTTTAAAGCATGAAGACCTGATTGCGGCCGCCGAAGACCTGGACTTGACGGTCGTGCCCATGGAAAACTGGGTCCGGACCATGACGTTTGAAGATACGGGTCTTGAATGGGTGCCCACATCGCCGCATGTTCCCCATACCTTTTCTCCCCTTTATTATGTCAGCAGCGGTGTTATGGGAGAGCTGGGTGTCGTTTCCGAAGGCGTGGGCTATACGGCGCCGTTTCAATTTATCGGGACGGAATGGGTTGATGAGGACAGTCTGGCTGCTGCATTGAACCAGTACCAGCTGCCCGGAGTCCGGTTTCGTCCGGCCGTGTTCAAACCTTATTACGGGCGAGATGCTGGGAAATATATCCACGGTGTACAGGTCCATCTCAGCCACCCGGATTCCCTGTCCCTAACCCTGCTGCAATTTTATTATCTGGAAACCCTCATCCGACTCTATCCTGATAAAAATCCGTTTCATCTGGCCTCAGAGTCCCGGCTGAAGATGTTTGATAAAGTGATGGGATCGCCGAAGGTAAGGCAGGTATTCAGCACGTCATGGCAGGCGGCTGATGTCGCAGCCTATTTCCGACCGGATGAAACAGCTTTCCGGGAGAATGTTCGTCGGTATTATTTATACCCGTAATCAGGGTGAAACTGTAAGAACGGTGTCAAGTAAACGATAGAATTCCCCGTTTTCAAAATAGGCGTATATGTTTTTCCCGGGACACAGGGTTTCAGTGTAATCACGATGTGTTTTTATCCGATCCCGTGGTACGGAATAGGCTGTGGACAGGTAGGCGGTAAGTCGGACCAGCGTTGTTAATTGTTCGGGGGAAAGAGACTGTTCTTCATAGTTGCCCAGTACGCAGATCAGGGCATGCCCCGTAGGATCATAGGCCGTATTGGTGTCACCGGGATATTGCAGGGGCCGCGCTTCATAGACCACACCGGCCAAATCGATCATATAATGGTAAGGATTGTCAATCCAGTGCTTTTCCGTACGGCACCATTCCTGAAAGGTTCTCATATATTCCCGGGGATCTTTTTCGGACGAAAATACTACTCCGCCGTGGTGGATCGTTATGAATGATATTTCATGTTCAGGTATATTATCGGTGAAAGGTTGCCAACCCCAGTTGTTGCGGGTAACAATGGACAGAGAAGAAGGAAAATCTCCGGCTATCCCGCCTTCTGGGGATTGGCTGCAACCGAGAAGAGTCAGAAATAGAATGATGGCGGGAATGATGTGTTTCATAGGATCAGTTTACCAGTCCGGAAAAGTGAAATCAATCAAGAAACAGACCGACACGGCTCGAAACAGAATCCCAGTAGTTAAAATTTATAGTAAAAGGCCAGGAATGGACGCTGGTAGTGAATACCAATGCGGAATTTTTCATTGTAGGCATAGATGAAGCCGAAATCGAGGCTGATATCGACACCATCATCCTTATTTCGTTCCAGTTCGAAGACAGACGGGAAATATGGATCATAGATTATTTCCATCACCAGTTTCAGATTTTTCCGGGCATCACTGGTGACAGCTCCGTAAAACCGATTGTAAACTCCGCCGTCAATCAGCGTTGTGGAAAAACCGCCGGTGTAATTGATACGTCCTTGTCCGCTGGCTTTCAGTCGTGAAGATGTAACTGCCCCGAAGAATTCAACCCAGGGTTTATCCCCGCTGTCTATAATTTCCCAGGATTGATATGTATCCTGGATGGTTGTGCCGTCGTATATATATCTCTCATCGATGAATGTTTTGTATTCAAATTTATTGGAATTTCCACGGCGGTGAAGATGAATACCAAGCGCCCCCACCTTTTCCGATTGAATATTACCCGTTTTGAAAATTTGTACTTTAGCGCGAGCGTTCAGATCGCCAAAGAAATAACCCGCCCAGCGGGAGGTTATTTGAATCTTTTTGGTAAGACCGTATCCCCAGGACAGACCGCTTAGGTATAGAATATTGTCTTCCAGCAAGTAGGCGGTGGGATCGAAAAAAATGTCTATGAGCCGCTCATCGCCGTAATACCAGCGACCCAGCACTCCGGCGGTGTTCCCGTCCTGCCCGGCCAACATATCGTCTTTAAAATCCATTTTTTCTATCTGATCCTGCTGAATGGTAATGATTCCAAGCGAGGTTCGGATCGTATAGTTCCCAGCGGATTCCAACATCAATTCCCCGGTGAAAATTTCACCGGACTTGAGATGAACGCTGATTTCAGGAAATTGTAATTCCGATTCCGTAAAGGTAATTACACCATAATTGGTTTGCACGGTATACACACCGGTGGAATCATTTTTATCGATTAATGATCCCGTCACTCGTTGGCCGTTTTTAAAAAAATACGTTTGTTTTTCCTGTCCCGCCAGGCTGGAAATCATGATGAATATTGTCAGTGTAAGATACTTAATGTTCATAGGTCTTTCCTATTATTGAGGTGCAATGTGCCCAGGGGTGTCAAATTGGCTTTCGGGCTGATTATTTGTAATACAGGCGATTCTTTCGATTTGTGAGAAATCGTTCCAATTTGATCTATAAGCCTTCCATAGCATAATGTCATTTCAGCACGACCAGTTTCCTTGTTTTTATAAAATTCATTGTATTTAGTTGGTAGAAATAAATTCCTGTGGACAGTGGTCGGGCGTCAAAATGTATTTCCCAGACTCCGGGAGCCTGTTCTTCGTTCACAAGGGTTGCCACTTTCTTTCCCTGCAGATTATAAATGGCCAATTTTACCTGGGTTTGCTCCGAAATCTCATAACGAATGGAAGTAATGGGATTGAAGGGGTTGGGATAGTTCTGATAAAGATGAAAAACGCGTGGAGTGGCGTTTTGTTCTTCTGGTCGGGTCGAGATGGGGATAAATAATTCCTCGATAGCATTACCGGTGCTGTACTCTGGAATAACACCAAGGATATGGGCGGCGGTCACAGCGAAGTCGGGTGTGGTGCGATGATTGGAGGTTACAAGTCCCTGGTTAATCTGAGGGCCCAGGGCCAGGAACATAATGTGGCGGCAGCCGTCACAACCGTCACCGTGTCCCGAAAAGCCACCGTGGGAATCATCATGCCGGCCATGATCATTGGTAACCAGGAGCGTGGTTTGGTTGGCGTACAGGGTGTCGAGCTGAATGGCCTGCCATAATGCAGCGACAATACTGTCAGCCGTGGTAATGGCCCGGGTGTAGGCCTCCCAGTTACCGGAGTGACCGTTGTGGTCAACGCCTGCCAGGTAAACCAGTAACAATTGGGGATGAGTTGAATTCATGACCTGCAGGGCCTGAGCCAACACGTCCTGGTCGGAAGAGCCGAAACTGATGGTGGTGGGCCAATAATCGGGACCGTATTCGGGATGAAAACTGGGTAACCAGAGCGTCGGGACGTATTTCAGGACATGGACGGCATTTTCGGGGGAGGACCCGGTTTGCCGGCGGAAGTATTCGAAAAGAGAAGGCTTGACGGTGTATTGTGTCGCTCCGCCGTTATACACCGTGTCCCGCACGGCGGTCCAGGCCCCGCACCATAAGGCAGGTACGGCCCGGGAGGTATAGGTGATGGAATCGTTATAGAAGTGATCCAGGATTGTTCCGTACTGACTGAGACTGTCCATGCGGGGAATGTAGGTGCGGCTTGGATCTCCAAAGGTTTCCGTATAGCGGGCGCCGTCGATAATTACCAGGACGACATTTTCCGCCGTCAGGGAAGCGTGCCCTATATACAGAAGAGAAAAGAGTATAAAACGGAGTTTTTTCATACCGGAATATTCAAAAATTCGCAGTTATTTCAAATATATAAATATCAGGCCCAAAACCACCGGTTTGCCGTGTGGGAATATTCAGTTCGAAGAATCGGCGGGAAAAGTAACCGAAACAATCAGTCCTCCGGTGCTGCGGTTACGGAAGTGCAGTGTTCCGTGATGCTGTTTCACGATCCAGGCGACGATGGAAAGCCCCAGTCCGCTGCCGGGAATATGGGCCACATCCTTGGAGCGAAAAAAGCGTTTGGTCAAATCCGGTATCTGGTGTTCCGGTACACCCGGTCCCTGATCGGAAACGTCAATGGTTACTGCGTCATCCGTCTGCCGGAGCGCACAGGTTACGGTGGAACCGGCCGGTGAATATTTGATGGCATTATCGATGATATTGGACAGCAGGATCCGGAGCCAGTATTCATCGCCCTGGATGGCGGTGGATTGGGTTTCACCCACTTTCAGGGTGATATCCCGGGCTCTGGCCACGGGCAGGAGTAGTTCAATTTCATTGAACAGAATATCATTCAGCCAGATGGTTTTCTTTTCGATCCGGGCTTCTTCCGTATCGGCCTTGGCCAGGAGGGATAAATCATCAATAATTTTTCCCAACCGGAAAATTTCACTGGAAATGCGGGGCGAAACGGAAAGCGTTTCATGATTTTTCAATATTTCTTCCAGCGCCTCCAACTCCAATTGCACGACGGAAAGGGGTGTTTTCATTTCATGGGAAGCGTGGGCGGTAAACTGCCGGATGCTATCGAAATTATTCCGGAGTCGCTTCAGCAGGTTATTCATGGTCTGGGCCAGGTCTGCGATTTCATCATCCGTATTGGGCACCGGCAACGGTTCATTCAGATTATTATAATTCAAATGCCGAGCTTTCCGGGTGATGTCGCGAATCGGAGTGAGAATTTGGGTGGCGATAAAAACGGAACCTCCGATACCGATGAAGAGACAGAGCGGGAGGAGAATCAGATAAATCCGATACAGCAGGCCCAGTGTTTCACTGATTCGTCTGGTCGGCATGGCCAGGACAATCCAGCCCAGATTCTGAGTGGCGAGATGGAGGGGTTTGGTCATGAAACGCAGTTTATTGCCATCCCAGGTTTCCGTGCTGAAATGAGGTTCATTTTCAGAAAAGAGCAGGGAATGGAGGGGGAAACGATGGGCCTTGAGATTCCGGCTTTTCTTGAAGACCGATTGATCGGGGTTCATGATCATGATATAGATGGAGGAACCGTGTTCATACTGGTGGTGTTCTTCGCCCCATTCAATGGCCTCGTCAATGGTAAGCACGCCATCCCGGACCGTCAGGGATCGCTGGACATCATTGGCTTCGTTCATTAGGCGGGCGTCCATTTGTAGTATCATTTGTTTATAGACGGCCCAGAGGGAGCTGGCGCAGAGGATGGCAATGACAAAGGCCAGTAAGACAATGGTCCAATAAACGATCCGCTTGCGCAGGGAAAGTTCAATCTTTTTTCTGGAAAGTATAGCCAAATCCGCGAATGGTTTTAATTGGTGAATCTAGCCCCGGCTGATCGATTTTCCGCCGTAAATAGGTAATGTAGACATCCACGACATTGGTTTCATCCATGGTAGTATCACCCCAGACATGTTCCAGGATCTGATAACGGTCCAGGGCCCGGCCGGCATGGCGCATAAGATATTCCAGCAGGGCGAATTCCTTGTTGGACAGGGCAACGGTTTTACCAGCCACGGTAACCGTGCGGTCCAGGGTATTCAGTTCAATCGTGCCGATCTGCAGATTGGGTGTATTTTGGATGGAATTCCGGCGAATAAGGGCCTGGACACGGGCCAGAAGTTCATCCATGGCAAAGGGTTTGATGAGGTAATCATCGGCCCCCAATTCCAGTCCCTCGACACGGTCGTCCACGTGTGACATGGCTGAAAGGATGAGGATCGGCGTTGACCGACCTTCTTCCCGCAGTTGACGG
>JBHHUC010000074.1:0-8909 GCA_046861395.1 Fidelibacterota bacterium | reverse complement strand
TCACTGTTGGGTTGGCGCCGGTCCGGATTGGGATTGCGATGGAAGTATATTCGTTTCTCCGGGATAAGGCGTGTGATAAAATTGCCCTCATGATCGGTAACACGTAGATCTGCTATCCAGGCGTAATGGTTTTCACGGTCAGCCTCGGTTACGGATATCAGTTCGAAATAATAATCACCAATTTGTTCCGTTTCGCCAACTTTCATCCCGAATTCCTTTTCTTTATCAAAGGAATGACCGGTAAACCCGATAAACATGAATACAATCCCCAGATGAACGACATACCCGCCGTAACGACTTTTATTCTTCCCCACCATGCTCTTAACGGCGGTAAATACCGATTCACCGTATTTGCGATGACGAACGGAAATTCCACGATAAAATTCCATGCCGATTGCCACCAAGACGAAGACACTCAGCGAAAAGGAAACAATCGTATAACCCTTCAGACCGAAATACCAGAAAACGATACTGGCGACCAACATGGTAACGATGGGAATGCTGAAATTCCGAATAAAACCGGTGGACGACGTTCGCCTCCAAGCCAGCAATGGTCCCACTCCGGTCAGTAGCAACATGACCAGTCCGATGGGAATATTAACCTGATTGAAGAACGGTGGTCCCACGGTGATCTTGGTGCCCCGTACAGCTTCCGAAAGTACAGGAAAGATGGTACCCCAGAAAACGGCAAAACACATGACGATGAAAACAACATTATTGAACAGAAATCCGCTTTCGCGAGAAGTATACGATTCGATGCGCTTTTCCGCTTTCAGATCCTTCCGGCGCCAGTAAAGGATACCGAATGAGACGATTAACAGCAGAAAAACAAAATATAAAAACATGGGACCGATTGCACTTTGTGCGAAGGAATGCACGGATGACATGACACCGGATCGAGTTAAAAACGTGCCAAAGATTGAAAGAACGAAGGACAGAATCACCAATGTCATGTTCCATATCTTCAGCATATTCTTTTTTTCCTGAACAATAATGCTGTGAATTAAGGCTGTTCCGGTCAGCCAGGGCATGAAGGAAGCGTTTTCCACCGGGTCCCAGGCCCAGTAGCCACCCCAACCCAATTCCTGATAGGCCCACCAGCCACCCAGGATTATCCCCATGGAAAGGAAACCCCATGTCACTAAGGTCCAGCGTCGTATGGATCGAATCCACATGGGATTGGTATCCCGGGTAATCAGAGACGCCATGGCAAAGGCAAAGGGAATAGTAAAGCCTACATATCCCAGATACAACAGGGGCGGATGAATGGCCATGGTAACGTTTTGTAATAATGGATTCAATCCCAGTCCGTTCTGGACCACAAAATTGGCATCGGTAGGTTCAAAGGGATTGGAAATGAAATAGGTCAGCAGGATAAAAAAGAGCTGTACAATACTCAAAACGATAATCACCCAGGGCATGAGTTTATTGTGCTGGTAACGGTAACGAAATACAACAACGATAGCATAGAGGGATAGAACTGCCAGCCAAAATAAAAGGGAGCCCGATTGTCCCGCCCATAACGCACTGAATTTATACAGGAATGGTGTTTCAAAGCTGGTATAATGAGCCACGTAATCCACATCGAAATTACTGACGATCAATTCCCGAATTAGAAATAGGGTGGAAAATAAACCAAGGCTGGATACCATGATTGACATCCGTTGTCCGGTTAAATATAATCGCGTGTCCCGGGTCTTGAGATAGACACTTAACACCACGACGGTGAGTATAGAGAAGCCAAAGGCTAATCCAAGAGTAACACTTCCGACAACAGGCATTACATTTCTCCCTTTTCTGCGGAACGAGTGTTACGCAAATCACCTTCATAGCGGGAAGCACATTTGGTCTGAAGATTTTCCGCTACAAAGACATTACCGTCCAGGGATCCTTCCACGATAACTTCGGCTCCATCCTTAAAGAGATCGGGTCGTATACCGCGATAACGAACAGGAATGGTGGCATTATCCTGTTCCAAGACGAAACTGGCTTCCAGCAAATCATCAGGATTGATGACGATGGATCCTTCCTCTACATAGCCCCCCAGTTTTACACGGCCATGATTGGTATCGGCCTGTAATTCTTCAATGGAAAGAAATTTTACCAGTGCAGCCTGGCCAGTTGGGGAACTGGTGGAAACCCAGTAAATCCAGAACGCGGTTAAACCAACCAACCCGACAATCACAACAACAAATTTACTTTTTTGCATAACTGTATTCCCTTTTTATTAAAAGATTGATGATTCCTGCCATTCTCCGAATACATCTTTCATGGCATTGACGATTTCACCTAGTGTGGCGTATTGCTTGGCCGCCGCAATAATCGGAGGCATGATATTTTGTCCATTACGACAAGCCGCTGACACATCGCGGAGGGATGATTCGACGGCATGGTTGTCACGGCTGGCTCGTAATGCTTCCAATTGGGATATCTGTTTTACGCCGGCCTCCTTCCCGATCTCAAGAATCGGTATATCAATTTCTTCTCCCTGTTTAACAAATTCATTAACACCAACGACAATCCGCTGTCTTTGATCCACTAATTTTTGATATTCCGATGCGGATTGAGCAATTTCCCGTTGGAAGAACCCGGCTTCAATGGCGGGAATGACACCACCCATTTCATCGATTTGTTTAAAATATTCTTCGGCTCGTTTTTCGAGTTGTTCAGTCAGGGATTCAATGAACCAAGATCCACCCAGGGGGTCTATCACATTTGCCACTCCCGTTTCATAGGCGATGAGCTGTTGCGTCCGCAAGGCAATTTCGGCTGCTTTTTCCGATGGCAGAGCCAGGGTCTCATCCATGGAATTGGTATGCAGAGACTGCGTTCCACCCAGGACAGCCGCTAGTCCCTGAAAACTGGTACGGGCAATATTGATTTCCGGTTGCTGGGCCGTCAAGGAGCAGCCGGCCGTCTGGGTGTGGAAGCGCAGTTTCCAGGAACGGGGGTTTTTGGCCCCATACTGCTCCCGCATCCGCCGGGCCCAGATTCGCCGGGCCGCCCGGAATTTCGCGATTTCCTCGAAAAAGTCGAGATGGGAATTAAAAAAGTAGGACAAACGGGGAGAAAATTGATCCACATCCATTCCCGCCCGCAGGGCGTATTCCACATAGGTAAAACCGTCGGCTAGTGTGAAAGCCAGTTCCTGGGCCGCTGTCGAACCTGCTTCCCGGATATGGTAGCCGCTGATGGAAATCGTATTGTATTGGGGCAATTCAATCGTACAGAACTGCATCATATCGGTGATCACCCGCATGGACGGTTCGGGAGGAAATATCCATTCCTTCTGGGCAATGAATTCCTTTAGAATATCGTTTTGCAACGTGCCGCGCAGATCCTTGCGGTCAACACCCTGGGCATCAGCTACGGCAATATAAAACGCCAGGAGAATGACGGCCGGACCGTTGATGGTCATGGATACAGATATTTCACCCAGATCAATCCCATTAAATAAGATTTCCATATCCTTCAGTGAAGCAATGCTGACGCCGCATTTTCCCACTTCCCCCAGGGAAAAATCGTGGTCGGGGTCATACCCCATTAAGGTCGGCATATCGAATGCAACCGACAATCCGGTTTGTCCCTGGGACAATAAAAACAGATACCGTTCATTGGTTTCGGACGGAGTCCCGAAACCTGCGAATTGCCGCATTGTCCAGAGTCGTCCCCGATACATGGTGGCATGAACGCCACGGGTATAGGGATATTGGCCGGGAAAACCCAGTTTTTCCGCATATTCCGGGTCGGGATATTCCGGGTAATATAGAAGGTCCAGCGGTTCGCCGCTTAGAGTGTTAAAATTATAATCGCGGGTTCGGGCTTGTCGTACTTCCGCTTCCCACCGTGATTTTTGCTCTTCAAACAAATCCAATTGTTGTCCCATGGCTATGCTCCAATCCCAGTCGGTTGTTTTCTGCGGACGGCCAGTACGCCTTCAACCATCATCCAGATAATTAATAGGAACAAGACAACGGCAATTCCAAATAATAACGGGTTTCGTTCCCAGAATACGGACATATTCAGTACCAGTGCGGTCAGAGTCACGGTCATGATGAATAACATGGGTATTAGTAAAGGAATGATCTGTTTTTTACGCTGCCAGAAGTAGATGGTTAAAACCATGAGTATCAAGGCTGCCAACATTTGGTTACTGGCCCCGAATATGGGCCATAATATCCAACCAGCCTGCCGGACTTGTCCCGTAAGCGGGTCGGTGGCATTAGTAAAAACCAGCAGTACGGCCGGGACCACTGCCAGGATTGTGGCCATATAGCGATTCGTTAACAGTTTGAAATGAATTCCCTGCCCGATTTCGGTAATGATAAAGCGTTGAATCCGGGTGGCAGTATCCAGGGTCGTGGCGGCAAAAGCAATTACAAGAACCGCCATGAGCGTCCGGGCAATGGTCGGTGAAAAACCCAATTGTTCTATTAGGGCTCCGCCCCCCAGAACAAAAGCGGTGGCCTTATTGGCCGAAGCATGGGCCCAGGAATCATAATAGACCTGCCACGATAAATTGGCCACCGAACCAACTGCCGGCAACTGGCAGGCTCCCACCAGTGATATGCCGGCAACGGCCGCCAGCGTGGCCGCCAGGGCCAAGGTTCCTTCGCCCAGCATACCACCATATCCGATCAATCGTGCATCAGACATTTGCCGTAACTGTTTCGACGTGGTCCCCGATGATACCAGGCCGTGAAATCCGCTGATGGCCCCACAGGCGATGGTTACAAATAAGAGGGGAAACAGGGAGGGAGCGCCCGGTTCTGCTGCCATACGAATCATGGGTGCTTCAATCATGGGACGGGCGACGAATAATCCCAGATATAACAGTCCCAGCCCCACTATCAGCTGATGGCTGTTGATGTAGTCCCGGGGCTGTAACAGGAGCCACACCGGCAACAAACTGGCAATAGCGGAATAGACAAACAGTAATATGATCCAGGTTGAGGTGGCCGTAGAACGGGACATCCCCAGTGATTCAAAGGATAAGGGTGTTGCGGCTCCGATCCAGACGAATAAATACAAAATGGCCAGGGCAACCAGGGACGGTATCAACGCCTTCACCCCTTTTTTATAGATTAGTACTCCGATGATCACAGCCACCACAATTTGAATATTGATGGGCAGAACAGACGTGGGAACGGCAACGAATAAATCGGCAATTGCCATGGCAAATACGGCCAGAACCAGCCAGATCAGCATCATGACAAAAATAAGAAACATAAACCTGGCCCGGCTGGTAATCACTGTCTTGGTAATATCGGCAATGGATCGGCCTTTTTCCCGCACACTGACAATCAGGGCACCGTAATCATGGACGGCACCGATCAATACCGAACCGATGACAACCCAGAGAAAGGCCGGCAGCCAGCCCCAATAAGCCGCAACACAGGGACCAATAATTGGTGCTGCTCCGGCAATGGAAGTAAAATGATGGCCAAACAGGATACCCTTCTGGGTGGGTACATAATCGATTCCGTCTTCAAATTCCTGTGATGGCATGGGACCGGAAAAATCATCCTGTCCGTAAACGCTGCGGGCGATGAAACGGGAATAAAACCGGTAACCCAAAGCAAAAACGGTAAATCCTGCCAGCGCTAATACAATTGAATTCATTCCGCTAGGCTTTCATACCCTTGATGGCTTGAACGATACCCTTAGATGTTAAATTTAATTTTTCCAACAAACGATTTCGCGGTCCATGAGGAATCAATTGGTCAGGAATTCCCAAGGTACGAATTTGACCGCTATAATCATGCTGCGTAAGCCAGGCTGCCACCCCTTGACCGAAACCACCAATGACCGTTCCCTCTTCGATCGTCACTACCCGGGAAAACCGTTTCATCATATCTGCCAAATACTCTGTATCCATGGGTTTAATGAAGCGTGAATTTACGACTTCCACATTAATACCCGACATGGAAAGTTCCTTCGCAGCCTGCAAACCTTCGTACACCATGGGACCAATACACAACAGAGCAACGTCCGTTCCGGTCTGTTCAACATTCCATTGCCCAATGGGTATTAACTCAGCCTGTCCGTTTTCATCAAATGTAACGCTGGAAGCCTTGGGATAGCGAATGGCAAACGGGGCCTTATTCTGGTTTAAGGCAGTGTAGAGTAAATGGCGAAATTCGTCTCCGTTAGCTGGCGCGGCCACAATCATGTTCTGAATACACCGTAAATATGCAATATCAAGGACACCATGATGCGTCGGTCCGTCTTCCCCAGCAATCCCGGCCCGATCAAGACAGAATACTACTGGCAAATTCTGGATGGCGGCATCATGAATAATATGATCAAATGCTCGCTGTAGGAAAGTGGAATAAATGGCTACAACCGGTCGAATGCCTTCTGTGACCATACCCGAAGAAAAGGTTACAGCATGTCCTTCGGCAATACCAACGTCAAAATAGCGATCCGGGAATTGACGCGCGAAGGGTACTAGTCCTGTTCCCTCCCGCATGGCGGCGGTAATGGCGACTGTATCTTTCCGATTCCGAGCTATCTCGCACATCAGAGCGCCAAAGACATCCTGAAATGACATCTCTTCTCCTGCGGTCTTCACTGCTCCGGCTGGTCGACCTTTCACACCATGGAAGGTAATCGGATCATCTTCGGCCAGTTTCATCCCCTTCCCCTTTTTGGTCACGACATGTAACAACACCGGTGTTTGAATATTTTTTATATTATTCAGTGTTGTAATTAATTCTTCCAGATTATGACCGTCAATGGGACCGAAATAGCGAAAACCCAATTCATCGAAAATAATCCCCGGTACAATCAGGTTTTTCAGACTTTCCTCTATTTTCTTGATGAAAGTCCGAGCCATGGATTTTCCAATGGGCAACATTCCTGTCATGCGCCAAATATCATCGCGAATGCGATTATACAGAGGATTCGTTACAATTTTCGTCAAATGTGTGTGAATTGCTCCCACGTTGGGACTGATAGACATATCATTGTCATTCAGAACCACTAGTAACTGTTTCCGCAACTGGCCGGCATTGTTTAATCCTTCATATGCCAGTCCTCCTGTCATGGCCCCATCCCCTATAATGGCAACAACCTTAAAATCTTCATCCTTTTGATCACGGGCTGCCGCAATCCCCAGGGCGGCTGAAATGGACGTAGAAGCATGTCCCGCCCCGAATACATCATATTCACTTTCATCGCGCTTGAGGAATCCGGACAGTCCATTCAATTGGCGGATAGTCTTTAATTTTTCAAAACGCCCTGTCAGAACTTTATGGGCATAGGCCTGGTGGCCCACGTCCCACACCAGTTTATCCCGCGGTGTCTGATAAATATAATGCAGGGCAACCGTTAATTCTATGACCCCGAGGGTAGATGCTAGATGCCCGCCGATCTCGGTAACCGTATCAATAATATATTGCCGCAGTTCTTGAGTCAGTTCGGCTAACTCTTCGGGCGATAAAAACCGGATCTGTTCCGGTGATTTTATTGTAGGTAAATATTTAAGCGGCATCGGTCGCCTTTATGTTTTCCTGCTGGTGACAATGCTTGGTAAAACGTTCATGAAACCAGGGTTCCTCATCCAGTTCAGGATGAAAGGTCAATCCCATATGAAAGCCTTCCTCTACCGCCACCGGTTCTCTTTCCCGGGTGGCCAGAACGCGAACCTCTTTGCCCATCCATTCGATTTTCGGGGCCCGGATAAAGGTTCCCCGCACATCTTCCCGTTCCGCCAAGGGAACATGGATGGGTTCGGAAAAAGAATGGATTTGCCGACCATAAGCATTGCGCCTGACCGATATCTCCAGAATACCCAGGGATAGGACATCCCGGCTGGAGGTGCTTTCACCTATCAAAATAATTCCGGCGCAGGTCCCCAATATGGGTTTCACCATGGCGAATTGCCGTAACGGTTCCACCATATCCATACGCCGCAACAGCTTAGACATGGTCGTGGATTCACCACCGGGAATAATCAGACCGGAAATTGATTGCAATTGTTCTGGATAGCGTACCGTCTCCGGCTCATATCCCAGTCGCGCAATCAACTGCGCATGACGGGTAAAATCACCCTGTAAACCTAAAACACCGATCTTCACTACCAGCCGCGTTTTGCCATGCGTTGTTCTTCGGGAATATCCGCCAGGTCCAATCCTTCCATTGCAGATTTCAGCCCTGTTGAAATTTCAGCCAATTTTTGCGGATTGTCATAATACGTTGTGGCAGCGACAATCGCTTGGGCCCGCGGAGCCGGGTCTTCACTCTTGAAAATTCCCGATCCGACAAAAACCGATTCAGCCCCCAGTTGCATCATGAGACTGGCATCTGCCGGTGTGGCAATTCCACCGGCCGCAAAATTGGGTACCGGCAATTTCCCGTTTACAGCGACAAATTCAACCAAATCAAAAGGGGCACCCAATTTCTTGGCCATGGCCATTCGTTCTTCCTTGGCCAATTGGGTGACCTGTTTTATTTCGGACTGTACCCGACGCATGTGGCGGACCGCTTCAACGATATTTCCGCTTCCCGCTTCACCCTTGGTTCGTATCATGGCGGCCCCTTCGCCAATGCGGCGTAAGGCTTCACCCAGATTTCGGGCTCCACAGACAAAGGGTGTTTTAAAATCATGTTTCCAGACATGATGAGCTTCATCAGCCGGTGTTAGCACTTCACTTTCATCGATGAAGTCGATTTCCAGTGCTTCCAGAATCTGCGCCTCGGCAAAATGTCCGATCCGGCACTTGGCCATGACCGGAATGGAGACTGCAGCTTGAATTTCCCTGATCATTTCCGGATCGCTCATTCGCGCAATCCCACCATCTTTCCGAATATCGGCGGGGATTCGTTCCAATGCCATGACGGCTACAGCACCTGCCTCTTCGGCTATCCTGGCCTGCTCCGGGGTTGTAACATCCATGATGACACCG
>JBHHUC010000073.1:0-8989 GCA_046861395.1 Fidelibacterota bacterium | reverse complement strand
AAATTCGATGCCCGTAACCTGGCAAGTGGCATTTATTTCTATCGGCTATCAACACCGACCTTTACGAAAACGCGAAAACTGGTTGTTTTGAAATGATTCACTTTGAAAAAAAGATGTGAATTCATACCTTTGTCGGAATGCCGGGGAACGGTTTGTGGAGCCTCACGGGTAAAATCCTTGGCTTTCTTCATTTCAGGATAAAACCATCCAACCGAATCGGGATTCACCCGTAATTTCATTCCATGAATAAATACCTGCCACCGCTGGCCGTCATCTTGGCGGCGTTTTTATGGAGCCTGGACGGGTTTTTACGCCAAGAGCTTTATACGCTGTCGGCCTTTCTCATCGTCACTCTGGAGCATGGTTTGGGGGCCCTGGTACTTTTCCCTGTTCTGTACCGCGGTCGGCAGGAGATTTTTTCCATCAATCAGCGGACCTGGGTGTCGGTGATCTGGATAAGTGTCTGTGGTGGAATACTTGGGACTTTCTTCTATACCAAGGCGTTGAGTTACGTCCAGTATATTGATCTGTCGGTGGTGGTGTTGTTGCAGAAGTTTCAACCTCTGTTTGCCATCGGACTGGCCGCGGTTATTCTGAAGGAACCCATTACGCATCGTTTCATCGGTCTGGCCGGTCTGGCTTTGATCGGCGGTTATCTGGTTACGTTCGGGGGACAGCCCTTTTCCGCCTGGGATGATAAAACCATCATTGCAGCTCTGCTGGCCTTATTGGCCGCATTCAGCTGGGGCAGTTCCACCGTTTTGGGTAAACACGCCCTGCGCCGGCTGTCATATCCGGTCGTAACTGCGCTCCGGCTGCTGGTAACCTTCATAGTGGCCGCCGTTGTTCTCGCTTCACTCCATTCTGTATCTCTTGTAGCCGACATCACCCTACGCCAGTGGGCCTTTATTCTGGCCATCGTTTTTTCCACGGGAATGGTTGCCCTTTTCATCTATTATTACGGTCTGAACCGCATTCCGGCCTCGCACGCTACCCTGTATGAGCTGATGTGGCCCTTGTCCGCCGTCGCGCTGGATTATTTCGTTCGCGATCGTTCTCTCACGTTGACGCAGTTGTTCGGAGCCGGCCTGTTATTGATGGCCATCATCCTTCTGCCCCGGGAGCAGCCCAGTGACGGATAGCCGACTCACACCGGCCCAGTTACGCCAAAATCTTTTTCTGAATTGCGGTCATGAATTTTTCTGGGGTTTTGCCGTAGCCTTTCATGCCACCTATGCCGTGGTGCCCTTATTTCTACACAAACTGGGGGCACCCTCTGCCGTTGTTCTTTCCGTGGCTGGTTTATTTTCCATTCTACTGGCCCTGCCTCAGTTTTTTTCAGCCATTATGAGCCGGAATATTCATAACCATAAACTGGCCGTTATCCTGGTTCATACTCTGGTCATTCCACCCCTGTTCACGCTCGGGTTTGTCTTTTCCTTTTTCGCTCCCACCGGACCGTCGGCCTGGATATTCTATTACTGCTGTTTCATCCTATACGGTCTGGCCATCGGTATTATCCTGCCCGTCTGGGCCAACTTTCTCCATTTAGTCACCAACAAGGACAGCCGGGGGGCGTTTCTTGGTACCTCCTTCGTTTTCAACAGTGTTGGTGGTTTTCTGGGTGGTTTTCTGCTGAAATACTTGCTGGAAAGCAATATACCCTTTCCCCGGAATTTCGGGTTTGGTTTTTTTATCATGATCACCAGTCTGACGCCCGGTATTTTGCTTTACATCTGGTTCCAGATGCGCCCCAATCGAAAGCCGGAGCCGGACCGGTCCTTCCGGGAATATACGGCTGAAATTCGTTCCATCATTACTACGGCTCATGGGTTTCGGCGATATATCCTGGCACGTATTTTTTTTACGGCCAATTTTCCGGCGGTCAGCATGTATGCCGTCTATATGCAGGAAAAGTTCAATTTCGCCATCAGCGAAGCAGGGGTGTTTACCGTGCTGAATGTGATTTCCTTTGGTCTGGGTAGTTTTACCGTAGGTCGATTGGGGGATAAGCTGGGACATAAAACTGGCATGGCTCTAGCCATTACGGCGCATTTGGTGGCTATTGGCGTTGCCCTGTTCGCCCAATCCATGATTCAGGTGTACATTGTTTTTCTAGCGCTGGGATACGGAATGGGAGCTTTTCTGCCCTCTTCCATGAATCTCATGTATGATTTTGCCGAAGGCCGGGATACGAAAATCTATATGGCCCTGATTGATACATCCCTGGCACCCTTTACGGTTCTTATGATTATCCTGGCCAGCTTTGTTACTTCTTTGTTCGGTACGGTCTATCTTTTTCTGGGAACCGGTGTCCTGGTTCTGATCGCGCTTTTCCTGCTGATTTTTTGGGTAAAGGACCCAAAAATCCAGCACCGAGATATTCCCCTGTCCACACAGCTCTGAGCGAAAAATTGGAAGTTTTGGGAGAAACATTGTTTTTCCTTGCATTTGGTAAATAACACTGCGAAAATTTGAGCATCATGATATCACCGAGACAGAAACAATCGCTCCTGTTTATCGCCTTAGCGGTAGCCCTGGTGCTTTCCGGCTGCCGGGAAAATCCGGAGCGCCATCTGAAACTGGGGAACTGGTATTTACAGCGGGGGTTGCTGGAAGAAGCCATTCTGGAATATCGCGAAGTCACGAGGATGATGCCCGGCGACTATACGACACTTTCGCGGGAGGAATTTGATATTCTCACAAGCGCTCATTACAATCTTGCCCTGGTGTATACAAAAAAAGGTTGGTGGGATTCGGCCCTGAAGGAAGCTCTCCTCAGTTTCGAACTCCAACCCACCAAGGATAACCGGTCACTGGTGGACTTAATCCGGCAGCGCCTGGAACTGGGCGAGACGTCCGCAACCCATTAAATCATTTTTCGGTTTAAGCTCGTGCGGACAAAGACCCACGGAGCACCGGCGCCAATCCAGAGACCAAAAACCAGATACCGGATAAAATCAAACAGCAGGGTTTGGGGGAAAATCATTTTTAATCCCGACTTGATGAGAAAGGCCCCGCCAATTCCGATGAGAATCTTGAAGATTTGATTCCGTTGGGTCGTGGCGACCAGCCCTCCGATTTTTTCCGCCTCCAGAATCAGTCCTACGCCTACCCCGGCGAATACGGCACTCAGCTTCACCATGGATTCGTCCGGAGCCAGAAAGGTGAGTACCAGGGCCACTCCACCTACAAAAAAGGCCTTGGTTTCAGGTTTCAGGTCAAAACCTCCGGCTTCGTGCCGTTTCAACAGCACAATCATACCCCACAGGAAAATGAATCCGAAGCCCCAGCCCGCCAGCACATCCCAGGGGGAATGTACCCCCAGATATACGCGGGAAAAGCCGATGAGGAAAATAATGGGAATGACACGGGGCAACTGACGAAAACGCCAGCCCAGGTACCCCCATAAAGCCATGGCCCCCTGAGCATGGCCGCTGGGAAATCCCAATCCGGTGGCTGTTACCAAATGTAGACTTTCCGGGGGACGAGGAATGCCGAAATACAGTTTCAGAAATGTATTGATAACGTAGGTTCCGTAAATGATTGTAACCAGTGGTAGTCCGATTTTTTTATTATAGCACCAGATAATCACAGGAAGGATAAACAAATAGAAGGACTCATTACCCAACAGGGTAATGGCCTTCATGCTGTAAACGATGAGGGGAAAATCAAATCCCTGCAACCATTCGATAATGTTCTGGGACAATGACATGGTTAATTTCCCATTTCCGCCTGAGCAATCATGGCCGGGGACAGATCGATTCCCCAGGCGTTTACCGATGGCGGGAGAATCGCCAGTTGATCGCCGGTTCCACTGCACATATCCAGGAGGGCGTCCGGATGCTCCGATGCAACCCAGTCCGCCACGGATTGCCGCAGGGAAGAAATAAAAGGGTTTAACAACCGGTCATAAAGGGTTGCGATGCGGGAATAGAAATCTCCGTTTGGCATGGCTGATTTTACTCATTTCATTTCCCGATGTACAGCATGAGATGGAACTGGTGGTGGAATCGGATATTCGCATCCTGAAAAAGAGATTGATCCTATCCCCTTCTTACTGATATTTTTCCCGCTCATTATGCCGTTAAAACTTATCGTATTAGCCAAACAAGTCCCGGACACGCACAATGTGACCGCCGACGCCATGAAAGCCGACGGAACGGTGAACCGGGGCGCGCTGCCGGCCATCTTCAATCCGGAAGATCTGAATGCCCTGGAAATGGCCCTGGAAATCAAGGACCGGACCGACGCCCATGTTACCGTCATGACCATGGGTCCTCCGCGGGCTGCCAATATTCTACGCGAAGCCCTCTACATGGGAGCCGACGACTGTATTCTCATCACCGATCGCCATTTTGCCGGCGCCGATACGCTGGCCACATCCTATACCCTGGCCTTGGGCATTGAAAAATGCGGTCCGGTGGATCTAATCCTTTGCGGTCGACAGGCCATCGACGGCGACACGGCCCAGATCGGTCCCCAGGTCGCCGGTAAACTGGGCATCAATCAACTGACCTATGTCAATGCCGTGGAAGAAATTGATAAAAATCATTTCACATTCACCCGGTCTCTGGGACGTGTATCCGAAACGGTAAAGGTTCCCCTGCCCCTGCTCATTACGGTGACCTCATCCGCCAATTTGCCCCGCACCTATGGCGCCAAACGTCTAATGAAATATAAAAAGGCCCGCACCCGGCTGGAAGCGGAACAGGAAGTCAAGGCCGGTTCCACCACCGCCGAATACGGCATGGAATTGCTGGAAGATGAAATCCGGCAACGAGTGGAGGAATTGAAGAATAGTGGCTTATTCATTACTACCTGGACAGCCGGTGATTTAGGTGCCGACCCGGCCCAGATCGGACTACCCGGAAGTCCCACCAAAGTAAAAAGAGTACAGAGTGTGGTGTTTGCCGCATCCGAAATGAAACATGTGGCTCCCACCGAAGAGGGAATTATCGCCATGGTCAATGAATTAATTGAGGATCATACTTTTGGCTAAGAACGGCGAAAATATTCTGGTTTATATCGAACTGGATCATGGTGAAATCGCCGAAGTCAGCCTGGAACTGGTATGCAAGGCCCGGGAACTGGCCGATCAACTGAACGTCAATGTGGATGCCGTTCTCCTGGGAGGAACACAGGGAAAACCGGATACGGAACGTATTATTGCCTATGGTTGTGATTCGGTCTTTACCGTATTGGATCCGCGACTGGAATTCTATGAAACACTGCCCTATGCCCGGATTGTGAGTGATTTTATCCGAAACACCAAACCTCAGGCTGTCCTGTTCGGTGCCACGGCCCTGGGCCGTGATCTTGCCCCGCGGGTAGCCAGTACCCTGCGTACCGGGTTAACGGCGGACTGCACCGAACTCCAGATCGGTGATCATGAGGATAAAAAACAGAAAAAGATATTTAAAAATATTCTGTACCAAATCCGTCCGGCTTTCGGCGGAAACATTATTGCCACCATCATTGCTCCGGAACATAAGCCACAAATGGCCACGGTACGGGAAGGTGTCATTAAACTGGGTACGCCCGATCCTGGACGAAAAGGGATCGTTCAACCTTATACAGCCATAGACTGGGATACGATTCCGTTTGTGAAGGAAGTCCTGTCCCGGACGGTGCGGGATAGGAAAATCAATCTCAAGGGTGCCCAAATTGTGGTGGCCGGCGGTGGGGGTGTACGTGATAAAGAAGGGTTTGAGCTGATTAAACAACTGGCGGATACGCTGGGTGGCGTCGTCGGCGCTTCACGGGCGGCCGTGGATAACGGCTATATCAGCAAGGATCATCAGGTCGGTCAAACCGGGACGACGATACGGCCGAAACTGTACATTGCCTGCGGAATTTCCGGCGCCATTCAGCACCGGGCCGGCATGGATCAGTCCGGGAAGATTATTGCCATCAACACCGATCCCGAAGCTCCGATTTTCAATGTGGCGCATTACGGGATTGTCGGCGATCTGCACGAAGTCATTCCCATGATGATTAAAGCCTATAAAGGGAGTGTGTAATGGCCGATAATTATTTTACCGATACATCGGATATACGATTTAACCTGGAGCGCGTCGGGTTGGAAGAGCTTGCTGATTTGCTGGAAGGCGATTATTTGGAAGCCCAGACTTTTGATTTCGCCCCAGAAAATACAGCCGAGGCGGTGGAAAATTATTTTGACATTTGTGATCTGGCCGGAAAGCTTTGTGCCGGTCCCATTGCCGGCCGGGCACGGCAGATTGACCGGGAAGGAAATACGGTCCGGGACGGTCGGGTAACCTATCATCCCCTGGTGGAAGAAAATTTACGGGACTTCAAGCGGGCCCAGTTAATGGGGATTTCCTTACCGCGGGAGTACGGCGGACTCAATATGCCCCAGGCGGTAAAACTGGCCGTGTTGGAAATGGTATCTCGCGCCGATGCTTCATTGATGAATCTGGTCGGATTGCAGGATATTGGTGAAACCATCAATGAATTCGGTTCGGAAGAACAGAAGTCGCGTTTCATTCCCGGCCTGGCGGCCGGTGAAGCCACCGGTGCCATGATCCTGACCGAACCGGATTCCGGCTCCGATCTGCAATCGGTTCGTCTCCAGGCCATTCCGCCCAAGGAAGGAGAAGACCCGAATCTCTGGCACCTGAACGGCGTAAAACGATTTATTACCAACGGGAACGGTGACACGCTTCTGGTCCTGGCCCGCTCCGAAGAAGGCACACACGACGGCCGGGGACTTTCCATGTTTGTATGTTCCCGGGATGATACCATTTACATACGCCGCCTGGAAAACAAGCTGGGAATTCACGGTTCCCCCACCTGTGACATGACATTCAACCACACGCCGGCCTATTTGGTGGGCCAGCGGAAACGGGGGCTTATCAAATATGTCATGTCCCTCATGAACGGGGCGCGGATGGGCGTCTCGGCCCAGGCCATCGGCATTGCCGAAGCGGCCTACAAGGAAGCGCGACAATATGCCGAAAAACGGATGCAATTCGGTAAACCCATCATCACGTTTCCGGCTGTCTATGATATGCTTACCAACATGCGTTTACGTATCGAAGCCGGACGCCTGCTGCTCTATGAAGCAGCCCGGGTGGTCGATTTATTCAAGATTCAGGGACTGCGGCTGGAAGAAGCGCGGCAAAAGGGCGAACCGGTGGACCGGGAATTGAAAGCTCGCATCAGGTTCAATGAACGACTGGCCTCTGTCCTCACGCCGCTGTCAAAATATTATAATTCCGAAATGTGCAACGATGTGGCCTATAAGGGCATTCAGGTGATGGGCGGCAGCGGCTTCATGAAAGATTATGATATGGAACGCTACTACCGCGATGCACGGATAACCAATATTTATGAGGGAACGTCTCAGCTGCAGGTTGTGGGAGCCATCGGTGGAATACTGTCCGGTGTCATGGATTCCATTTTCGATGAATTCATGGCCGCCGAATTCCCACGCAAACTCAATCCCCTGGTGCGGGTGGTGCGGATCATGGTGCCCAAACTGTATGAAGCCATCGATTTTGTCAAAGAAAAGAAAGATTCCGAATATACGGATTACGTCTCAAAACGCATCGTTGACATGTGCCTGGATATTTATCAATCCCTTCTCTTTATCGACTGTGCGAAAATCAGCGAACGCAAGAAACATCTGGCGAAAGTATGGATTCGGGAAGCCAACCTGCGTGTGGAGCATAATCTTCAATTCATTCTGGAAGATCGCTATGATGTGATTGATCTGCACAATGAAATCCTGGATTAGGCGGCATCAGATACTGAAGCCGGTTTGGATAAAATAATGCAATTCCGGTAATTGTCCGGGCCCAAAACGTGGTTCCTTGCCCCGCCAACGGCGGGGCTTTTGTTTAATAAATTCGTCCCGATCTGTGTTCGCCGCCATCAACATAGATGGTGGAACAATTGATGAAGTCCGCTTCCGGCTGGAGTAGCATGGAAACTGCTCCGGCCACATCTTCCGGCGTCGTGCAGCGTCGCATGGGATTGCGGTATTTGGTCCGTTCTACCCATTCTTCCCAGCGATCGGATATCTTCGTCAGAGCCCGGGTCGGGGTTACTCCGGCCTGAATTGCATTGGCGGTAATGCCAAACCGTCCCAGCTCCCAGCCGATCTGCCGCAGGATGGCTTCCATGGCAACCTTGGCCACGCTCACCGGCCCGTAGCCTTCCATGGCAACATAATTCCCTTCGCTGGTAAAACCCATGATCCGCGAACCGCGACCCAAGAGGCCAGCATCATGCAGCCGTTGTGTCCAGTACAGCAGGGAAGTCCCCATGACGTGAACCGTCATATCCATTTGTTTGCGGGTAACGTGTGTTTCGCCCAGTAGATTCATCGTGGTGCCGAAAGCAATGGAATGCAGTAATAATTTAACCGGTTCACCGCCGGTAATGTCCCGGATGATTTCCACTGCCTCGTTCATAAGATCGATATCAGCGGCATTTTTATTGAAAAAATGCACCCGGTTGCCATTAATGTCGGCGATTTCTTCCTTCAATGCCTCGGCCTGACGGCGGGCATCGCCACGGTCAAAATGATAACCGATAATGCCATAGCCGTCCCGGGCCAGACGTTTGGCTGTCGCCCCACCATGTCCGGAGGAACATCCTAAGATAATAACCCATTCTTTCATAATCACTCCTGTTTAAGGCCGGGAATTTAGAGGTGTCGGACAGCGGGACAAAGTACCGACTCTTGATATTCCTTGAGTTAACCCGTTGTGCACCTTAGAAAAAGGTTTAGGATAAAACAGTTATAAGGCGGCTAATGATAAAGAGTTATCCCTGTTATACTTCAAATTTCCTTCTATGGAGTGGATTGAGCGTCTCAATCCATGCGGCAACACGGTTGATGCATTCCAAAAATAATATTCCTTGATAATACTTGCCCAAAATCAATGAATATGCACAGCGGGTTAAGTTAGTATTAAACCATCATTTTTCATTGGTGGCGTGGTATGGTGCCCGGTAA
>JBHHUC010000017.1:0-37061 GCA_046861395.1 Fidelibacterota bacterium | reverse complement strand
CCCTGACATTCCCCCTCAAGCTGTTCAAATACATATCTTTTAATCCCAATGCCAATTTCAGAACCAACTGGGTGGATCGAACCTACACGGCCGAGCTGGATCGATCCACGAATACCCTGATACGCCACGAGAAAAAGGGGTTCGCTTCCCGCACGACAGGAACCATGAATGTAAATCTCAACACAAAAATTTATGGCTTGATTCCAGTTGAGTTGGGAAAGCTGGCAGCCCTGCGCCATGTCATTACACCCACCGTCGGATACCGCTATTCTCCCGATTTTTCCAAGCCGGTCTTCGGCTGGACGCCGGATTATTTTGAAATGATTCGGGATACCGCCGGGCAAATCATTAAACATGATCGTTTCCAGGGTACATTTGCCGGCGGCACACCACGCAACGAACAAAAAGCATTAACGTTGTCCCTGAAAAATATTCTGGAAGCCAAATGGGGCGAACCGGGCCGGGAGCGGAAAATCAACCTCCTGTCGGTCAATATGAATACCAGTTATAATTATGTGGCGGATGAATTCCAACTGGCCAATCTGGTGACGTCCATGACGTCCAAGCTGGGAAATCTCATGACAATCAATCTCCGGGCAACCCATGATTTTTACCCCTATGATTTGGAACAGAAACGGCGTATCCCCTCCTTGCGGAAAACAGCAGCGGGCATTCCCAATCCACGCCTGATTACCGCCTCCTTCAGTACAGGATTTCGTTTCCGGGGCTCCCACTGGTCCGCCACGTACCTAACTGTTCCCGATTCTTCCCTTGCGGATACAACCGCCGATCAGGATGAAGCCATGTTCGGTTCCCTGAATGTGCAGCCGGGACGTGGTGGTGGCAAGGGACAATTCTGGACCGCCCGCTTCAATATCAACTATTCGGTTAATCAGGCCAATCCGGACAATATCCGCAAAACATTCTGGATCAACAGTAATGCCACCCTGAATCTCACTCCCACCTGGAAAATCAGTTATACTGCCCGGTTCAATATGGTCGCTGCCGAACTGGTATCCCACCGTTTTGCCATTCAGAAGGATTTGCATTGCTGGGAAATGTCATTTAACTGGACACCGACACAATACGGCGGCGGTTATTTCCTGCGTATTAATGTGAAATCTCCCAATTTGCGGGACATAAAACTGGAAGAAAAAGGCGGGATCTACGGTCGCCGATCCAATTTTTAACCGGAGAACATGATGGATTATCAATCATTCTGGTATCATGACCGTTATGCCCTGGTAGGGCATTCCGCCAAAAAGCCCTTTCCCACAATCACGTGTACCCGTCTTCAATCCCGGGGGAAAACGGTCTATCCGATCGATCCGGACTTGAAGGAAATCGGCAGGCAGGATGTTCTGCCATCTTTACAACAATTACCCGTGAGCGTCCCGGCCGTCATAATCGAAGTTCCCCCGGACGAAACCGCTCAGGTTGTCAAGGATGCCATTGAACGGGGCATTAAGCATATCTGGATTCATCAGGGTTGTGATACACCGGAAGCCATTGCCCTTGCCACCGGGGCCGGTGTGAATCTCTGCTATGGAACCTGCGCCGTCATGTATCTCGCCACCGGCTATTCGGTCCACACGTTGCATCGTTGGATAAACAAAAGGCGGGGGAAATACTGATTTCAGGAAAACCGGCAAATAACTCTTTTTAACGAATTCCATTAATAAACACTTTTATTCCTCTTCGGGAATGTCTGAAATTCTCATAACAAATAAGGAAGAATCATGATTTGTCCTGAATGTCAAACCGAATATGTTTCAGGGATAAAAGTCTGCGCCGATTGCAAAGTATCACTGGTGGATGCCGAACCACTCAACCTGCCGCTGCAGGAAATCACCTGGGTGTCGTTAGTACCGGTGGAGGGAAAAATCTATGCCGATATGATTGCCGAAGTTTTGGAAGAAAGGGGCATTCCCAATTACATAAAATCCGATTGGGCGGAAGCGGCATTTAATATTGAAGCAGTACGTCTTCCCGGAATGCAGGTGCAAATTTTCGTGCCGGAAGAATACAAGGATGAGGCCGAACAAGTTCTACACGATATGGTTGGTTGAATGATTCGAACCGTTAAAGGAACCTTTGATATTTTGCCGGACTCCAGTTACCGCTGGCGTCAATTGGAAGAAGCATTTCATGCCTTTATGTATCGTTATGGGTATGAGGAAATCCGCACACCGGCATTTGAAAAAACGGAATTGTTCACCCGCGGCGTCGGGACCGACACGGATATTGTTTCCAAGGAAATGTATACCTGGCTGGACGGCGGAAAAACATCATTGACACTCAAGCCGGAACTCACGGCACCCGTCATCCGGGCCTATATACAACATAACCTTGCCGCCCGCTCCCCTCTCACTCGTCTGTATTACCTGGATGCTCTTTTCCGACGGGAACGACCGCAGAAAGGCCGCCAGCGTCAGTTTCATCAATTCGGTGCGGAAGTGATCGGATCGATCCATGCGGAAGCAGATGTGGAAATCATTGCCATCGCCCATACCTTTCTGAAAGAAATCGGTCTGACTCGTTTACACCTGAAATTGAACAGCATCGGCTCCCGCCAGGCGCGACAGGATTACCGACAGGCCCTGAAAGAATTTTTAACACCGCATTTTGATGCGTTATCCGATGTTAGTCGGCAACGCTTCCAAACTAATCCGTTGCGCATTCTTGACACAAAAATTCCTCATGAAATTGCGCTTTTGGACGACGCTCCCGATATCCGGGACTATTTAACCGATGAAGACCGGGATCACTTCTCCACCGTGCAGGACGGCCTGAACGCATTGGAAATTCCATACACCATTGATAAACGAATGGTCCGTGGTCTGGATTATTATACCCGCACAACCTTTGAGATCACGTCGGAAGACCTGGGTTCCCAGGATGCTCTCTGTGGCGGAGGCCGCTATGATCGTCTGATTGAATTATTGGGTGGCAAACCCACACCGGCCATCGGATTTGCCGCCGGAATAGAGCGTATCCTCATTGCCCTGGAAACAATTGAAACGGAGGAAAGCCCACCGACACCGGACATTTATCTCATCACACTGGGAAGGGCGGCAGTACTACCAGGACAACAGCTCGCCCATGTCTTGCGCCAGTCCGGTTTCTCCGTGGTCACTGATTTACTACATCGTAGTATGAAATCCCAGCTCCGAAATGCCAACCGCAGTGGTGCCCGGTTCGCCGTCATTATCGGGGATAGTGAACTTGAAACTCGACACTATCAGGTGAAGGATTTACGCGCCAATTCCCAGGCGGCGGTGGCACAGAATGATATTATAACCTATTTGACAGAAAAATTGAAGAGTCCCGCATGAGCAAACCATTATTAATCGTCGAATCCCCCACCAAGGCCCGTACGATTTCACAATATACCTCAGGGGAATATGAAGTGCTGGCCTGCGTCGGCCATATCAAGGACCTGCCGCGCAAAGAACTGGGTATTGACGTGGATAATCAGTTCGCCATCAAGCTGGAAGTGTTGCCGGACCGCAAGACTTTCATCCGGGAATTAAAACAAAAGGCCAAAGTCGCTGAAAAAGTCGTACTGGCTACTGACCCTGACCGGGAAGGTGAAGCCATCGCCGATCATCTGGCCAGCGAAATACCCAAAGCCAACATTGTCCGCGTCCAGTTTACGGAAATTACTAAGGCCGGGGTGGCCCAGGGGATGTCCGAAGCACACCCAATTGACGAACATCTCGTGGCCGCGCAAAAAGCCCGACGCATCATTGATCGTCTAGTGGGTTATAAAATTTCTCCCATCCTGTGGAATACCCTGCAAAAAACCATGTCTTTTGTCAATAGCCCCTTATCCGCCGGACGGGTGCAAAGTGCCGCCGTGAAAATATTGGTAGATCGGGAACGGAAACGGGCGACCTTTACCGCATCCGAATATTACGACCTGGAGGCGGAATTGGCGACGCCAGAAGGAGAAACATTTAAAGCCCGTCTTATCCGGTTAAACGATTCGCGTCTGGCCCGGGGCAATGATTTCGACCGGGAAACCGGTGTTCTGTCCAATTCCAAGGTTCTGGTCCTGTCGAAGTCACAGGCCGAAGCGCTGGCGGAAGAATTACAACCGGGACCATGGAACATCGCCGATATTCAGGAAAAACCTCAGGTTTCCAGGCCCCGACCACCATTTACCACTTCCACCTTGCAACAGGAAGCGGCACGCAAACTTCGGCTGGGAGCTCGGCAAACCATGCGTCTGGCCCAGCAACTGTACGAAGCGGGATTCATCACCTACATGCGCACCGACTCCACCCATCTATCGCAGGAAGCCTTGAGCCGGTCCCGCAGCATTATCGCGTCCCAATTTGGTCAGGATTATCTGCCCAAGTCCCCGGTCCAATACGTGACCAAAGTGAAAAATGCCCAGGAAGCACATGAAGCCATCCGACCCTCCGGAACGCAATGGACCGCTCCTGCAGTTGTATCCAAATCCCTGGGGACCCAGGCCGCTAAATTATACGATCTGATCTGGAAACGTACCCTGGCCAGTCAGATGACTCCGGCCCGGATAAAACAAACCATTCTTTTAATTACATGTCAGAATTCCCGGTTTGAAGCACGGGGAAAGGTTATTGTTTTCCCCGGTTACATGCGGGTGTATGTGGAAGGGCGGGATGATCCGGGAAAGGCCATCGCCGACCGGGAGCTTGTCCTGCCCTCCGTTGCCCGGGAAGATAACCTTACTTGCGGTGTTCTGACGGTTCTGGATCACATTACCAAACCGCCAGCCCGGTTTACCGAAGCATCCCTGATTAAGGAGTTGGAAACACGCGGAATCGGACGACCGTCCACCTACGCCTCCATCATCGATACCATTCAAAAACGAGAATATGTTAAAAATATTAAGGGGACGCTGACACCGACCTTTCTGGCTGTGGCAGTCACACAATTATTGGAAAATCATTTCGCCCTCCTGGTGGATGCCGGTTTCACGGCCCGGATGGAAAATAATCTGGATGCCATTTCCCGCGGGGAAGCCGACATGGTCCCGGTCCTCAATTCCTTCTACTTCGGAGATGAAACCTTCCCGGGGCTGGAGCCCATGTTACAGACCAAGGTCGATATCCGGAAAGCTTGCACCATTTCCCTCGGCACCTTCGAAGACATGCCCATTGAAGTTCGGATCGGGAATTATGGTCCCTATATCACCTGGAATGAAGAACGGAAATCGGTTCCGGATCATATTCCCATGGGTGATTTGAATTTGAAAAAGGCGCTGGATATCCTGGCGACCGGTACGGAAGAGGACGAAACACTGGGCCAGGACCCTAAGAGTGGTGAAATGGTGTACCTGAAACACGGTCCATACGGCTTATATGTTCAACAGGGTGATACCAAAAAACGAAAGGCAATTCCCAAAGGCACAGCACGGGAGGATGTCACCCTGGAATACGCCCTGCAATTACTGGCTTTGCCACGGGAAGTAGGCCAACATCCTGAAAGCGGAGAACCGATTCTTGCAGATTACGGTCGCTACGGCCCTTACCTGAAACATAAAACCCAGAATGCAAAGCTTACACCACCCCTATCTCCGCTGACCATCACACTGGATGAAGCATTAGCCGTTTTTTCCCGACAATCTCGTCCGGCCCAGGAATTGAAATCTATCGGGGAACATCCTGAAACGAAACAATTAATAGTCCTCAAAGAAGGACGTTACGGCCCCTATGTTACCGACGGAAAAGTCAATGCCTCACTACCAAAGGATCTGGACATGAATAGCATTACCCTGGAACTGGCGGTGGAGTTAATCGACAAAAGACGTGCCGCTGGACCTAAAAAACGCAGACGGAGAAAAAAATGAAGAAAACACTGTTTATCATGTTTTTCCTTACGCTCATTCTGGCCAAGGATAACCGAGATGAATTAATCAAAGAATTGAAGCAAAGCCTCATGGCCCCCTGTTGCTGGAGCGGAACCGTTTATGATCATGGACATGGTCAGCTGGAAGCCGAAATTGAAGATTTTGTCAACCAGGGCAAGACCAAAGATGAAATATTGAAATATTATGTAGGTATTTATGGTGAACGGATTCTGGCAGTACCGGTGGCCAGTGGATTCAACCTGTTCGCTTGGATCATACCAATCATAATAGCCGGGATCGGCGTCGTCGTTCTCATTCTTTTCCTGCGGGCACCGAAAGAGGCTACCGCCGCCACTCTGGCGGAGACCAAGAATATTCCCCACAGTGATTTGATTGAAAAAGAATTAGAAGATCTTGATTAACTCCACCTACCGAATTACAGGATACCTATTGTGAATATAAAGTCGATCGACAAAATTGTTTCATTGTGCAAGCGCCGCGGTTTCATCTTCCAAAGTTCGGAAGTGTATGGTGGGTTGGCCAGCACCTGGGACTACGGTCCTCTGGGCGTGGAGCTGAAACGGAATATCAAGAATCACTGGTGGCATTACATGGTTACCGCCCGGGAAAATATTGTCGGCATGGACGCCGCCATCCTGATGCATCCCCGGGTATGGGATGCCAGTGGCCATATTTCCAACTTCAGCGATCCGTTGGTAGATAACAAGGATTCCAAGAAACGGTATCGACTGGATCATTTATTGTCCGGCCAGAAAGAAAAGGTTCTGGCGGCCCTGGCTGAATTATTGAATCTGGATATCGCTTCCGGAGAGCTTGCGGCGGAGACATCCATTCTTGCTCTGACAGCCGCCTTGAATGGCCGGGGCGATGATGCCGGTCAATTGCTGAAAACCGCCGGAGTGCGTGACCCGCATAGCGGCGCGGTTGGTGAGTGGACTAATCCCCGGCAATTCAATCTTATGTTCCAGACCTATCTCGGTCCTACACAGGATTCATCTTCCGTGGCCTATTTTCGTCCCGAAACGGCTCAGGGGATTTTTGTGAATTTTTCCAATGTCCAATCCACGTCCCGTCAGAAACTACCTTTCGGCATTGGCCAGATGGGAAAATCATTTCGGAATGAAATCACCACCGGAAATTTTCTGTTCCGCACCCGGGAATTCGAACAGATGGAGATGGAATTCTTTGTCCTGCCCGGAGAAACGGCCACCTGGCTGGACTATTGGTCTGCTGAACGCTTGACGTGGTTTAAAACATTGGGGATCACTGGGGAAAAACTGCGTCTGCGACCCCATGGTCCGGATGAATTGGCACATTATTCCACGGCCTGTTATGATGTGGAATATGAATTTCCCTTTGGCTGGTCGGAATTGGAAGGTATTGCTGACCGGGGGACTTTTGATCTGGACCAGCACAATGCCCACGCGGAAAAGAAACAAACCTATTTTGACCCCAACCAGAATAAGCACATTGTTCCGGCCGTGGTGGAAGCATCCGCCGGTGTGGACCGGTCCTTTTTGACCGTTCTGGTTGATGCCTATCATGAAGAGGAGGTCAAGGGCGAAAAACGGGTCGTTCTGAAACTTTCGCCCAAAATCGCTCCCATTACCTGCGCCGTTTTTCCCTTGATGAATAAGGGCGAACAGGTGGACAAGGCCCGTGTCATCGTTGATGAGATCAGGACACGGTTCAGTGCCTTTATCGATACCGGCGGGTCCATCGGCAAACGCTATCGTCGCCAGGATGAAGCCGGTACACCGTTTGGAATTACCGTGGATCACCAGACCATGGAAGACGGTACCGTCACCCTGCGGGATCGCGATACCATGGAACAGGTACGGATTTCCATTGAATCCATCCTGGCCCAATTACAGGAACATCTGGAAGGATAAGGAGGATTTATGGCACGTCATTTAGTAATGCGATCGGCAAATCCGGCTCTGAATGCCAATACGTTTCGTGATCTGACCGGCAGCACCGGCAGTAAAACCATGACCATCGCCGGCACGGTGAATAAAACAGCGCTGGCCGTATTGTTACTCATGACGACCGCCATCTATGTGTGGAACCTGCCGCTGGGATCACCCCGGGCCAGTCTGTATATGATGGTGGGAGTTATCGGCGGCTTCATTACCGCCCTGATTACGATTTTCCGCAAACACTGGGCACCGACCACCGTGCCCATTTATGCCTTGCTGGAAGGATTATTCCTGGGAGGTATTTCCCGTATTTTCGATGCCCGTTATCCCGGAGTAGCCAATCAGGCGGTTTTTCTGACCTTCGGAATCCTGGCTGCTTTGCTGGTAGCCTATAAATCGGGATTGATTAAACCCACGGAAAATTTCAAACTGGGAGTGGCTGCCGCAACTGGTGGGGTGGCTTTTGTATATCTCATATCCTGGATTGTAGGAATGTTCGGAATGGCGGTTCCGGTCATCCATTCCAATTCTGGTTTCGGGATTCTTTTCAGTCTGGTGGTGGTGGGAATCGCTGCCCTAAACCTTGTTTTGGATTTTGATTTTATCGAAGAAGGGGCGGAACGGGGTGTCCCGGCCTATATGGAATGGTATGGTGCCTTCGGACTACTGGTGACTCTTATCTGGCTATATCTTGAACTGATCCGTCTTCTTTCCAAGCTGAGTTCCAGACGCTGAATGTTGGCCTACATTTGGGCTCCAGATATTCTAAAGTCGTAACTGGAATTTTATTTGACTATCTTTCATCATGTTTCTTATATTGACCAAATTCTATTTCTGATATATTCTCAGAAAAGATTTGAAAACCAAGGAGGTAATAGATGAAAAAAACCAACGTGTTTTTGGTTTTGTTTCTGATGTCTGCGATGTTGTTCGCCCAAACTGGAACAATATCCGGAACGGTAACAAACAAAAACGGAGAACCCCTACCTGGAGCAAATATCACGCTTGAAGGTACGTCAATGGGGGCCGCCGCTGATGCGGACGGTGCATATACAATCGCAAATGTACCGCTTGGGACGTACACAGTATCCGTAGCGTTCATTGGGTATACTACAGCCACACGATCCGTTATGGTAGGCGTAGGAACCAATACCGTGGACTTTGCTCTGGATATTGACGTGGTCGCTGCCAAAGCAGTATCCGTCATCGGTTCCCGTTTTGCCAGAACCGCAGAAGAACAAGCCGTGCCGGTGGATGTGTACACTGCGCAGGATATCCGACGGGCAGGTTTTTCAGAGACCGGCCAAATACTTCAAGCTTTGGCTCCGTCATTCAACATGCCGCGTACTACCATTGCCGACGGATCCGACTCCGTTCGACCCATGACCCTCCGGGGTCTCAGCGCCGGACAGGTTTTGGTCCTGGTCAATGGAAAACGTCGCCATACGACGGCTCTGGTCCATGTGAATAACTCCCCTAGCCGGGGTGATACGGGTGTTGACTTAAACGCAATTCCCGCCGCCGCCATCGAACGGATTGAAGTATTGCGTGATGGTGCCGCAGCTCAATACGGTTCCGATGCCATTGCTGGCGTAATCAACATCGTTCTTAAGGGTGTTGGAACCAATGGTCAGTTGGTCGTAACACAGGGGGCTTCAAACCATACCGTCGATGCCATTCCGGTTGGGTATGACCTGTATGACTGGGAGGCCAACGGCGAACCCTATGAATGGAATCCCACTACGGAAGCCGATGAAAACGGTCTTGTCACATCCAGCGATGATTTCGTCAAACATGACGGTGAAGTCATGCAGGTCCAGTATAGCAATGCTTTTTCACTGGGTAACGACGGATTTTTCATGTTTGCCGGCGAGTATCGATTCCGCGGCCGGACCAACCGAGTCGGATTTGAAGGTGAACGGTATTATGAAGTTGAATCCGATTACTGGTCTAACGACGAAGCCGAAAAGAACCGCCTGAATCCGGGAAGCGATTTCTATGTCGATCCCCAGCGTATGATTTGGGGTGATGGCCTACAAAGCAATATCGGTGGTTTCTACAATGCCGAATTGCCCCAGGGCGACCGGACCTTTTATTCATTCGGTGGTTATACCAAACGCCACAGTGATACGGGATGCTATACCCGGCAACCGGATCAACCGCATAAAGTTTGGCTCAGTGCCAATCCCACGGGATATGTTCCGCACATCACACCTGACATTACCGACATCAGCACCGTTGTTGGTGTCCGCGGTGTGTTTGGGAATTGGGGCTATGATCTGAGCTCAACCTATGGAAAGAATGATTTCCATTTCAAAATGTTCTCCACCAATGCCTCATTCGGTCCGGAAAAGCTTCGCACTTATGATATTGGTGGTTTCTGGTTTGATCAGTTAACCCAGAATCTGGACTTAACTACCACAGTGGGAAATATCGATCTGGCGGTTGGTGCTGAACGCCGCAGTGAATCCTTCCGGATCTATGCCGGTGAACAGGCTTCCTATGCCAACGGTCAATACGGAACCAGTGTAGCCGGATGGGATGCTTACACGACCTCTAGTGACACCAACGGTGTTGCCTATGGAGATACTACTGTTCTTGGATTGAATTCCAGCAACGGTTCCGGCGGTTGCCAATGTTTCAGTGGTTTCAAACCTTCCAATGCTGACGCAACCATTAATGCCGATCGTTCCAGTTTCGCCGTCTATGCCGACGCTGAAACGGAAGTCATGACCGGTATGCGGGTCGGTCTGGCGGGACGTTATGAAAATTACAGTGACTTTGGCAGCAACTTCAGCTACAAAGCATCCTTGCGGTATGAAGTCATGGATGGTGTGATCCTGCGGGCCGCCTTCAGCAGCGGTTTCCGCGCGCCGGCTCTGGCCCAGGCCTATCAGTCCAAGATTGCGACCAACTTCCTGGTGAATGATGCCGGTGAACAGGTGGCTTTTGAAGTAGGAACCTTCCCTGTTGACCATCCCGTTGCCCAGGCTTTGGGTGCCACGGAACTGAAACCGGAGATTTCCAATAACCTGAGTGCCGGTGCTTCCGTCACATTTGCTGGAATCAAATTCAATTTTGATTTCTACAATGTGGCCATATCCGATCGCATTGTACTCACCGGAAACTTCAAGACTGCCGGTGGTAGTGAAGATGCCAGCGGTAACCGCACATATAATGATGACCCGGGGTCACTGGGGGCTCATGTATATGATCTCCTGAAAGACAACAATGTACCCGGTGCCGATTTTGGCGGCGGTGGTCGGTTCTTTACCAATGCTGTAAATACCAAAACGACCGGATTTGATGTTGTTGCCGAATACGATCTTGACCTGAGTTCCATGGGTGCGTTGAATTTCAATCTGGCCTACAACCAAACGAAGACTGAAATTGACGGTGATATCATTACGCCGCCGGAACTGGCCGATTACGGTGCATCCATCTTTGATGATAAGGAAAGACGTACCATGACGACGGTTACACCGGAAAACAACATGGTCCTGACCACGCGTTACAGCATGGGTGATTTCGGCGCCACCGTTCGGTACAATAAAGTCGGTAAATTCCAAAGTCGGCGGACCGCTGATCTGTGGTTCTCTGCCAAGACCATCATCGACCTGGAAGCCCGATACAGCTTTGGTGCTGTTACTCTGGCCGTGGGATCAAAGAATTTCACCGATCAGACGCCGGATAAATGGTTGGGTTCCAATAATGACGGTGCATTCGTCTACCCCAATTTTGCCCCTTACGGCATGAATGGACGGTATGACTACATGCGCCTGTCTTATGACTTTTAAGCGAGACTAAAAACCGCAATAAAGTGCCCGCTTTTCCGGCGGGCACTTTGTTATACACTCATGACGGACTATACCAATTCCAAACTCAAATCCATGTCCCAATCGGCCACCCTGGCTATCAACGAATTAAGTCATGCACTGGAAGCCCAGGGGAAGACGATCTATCGCTTCGGGCTGGGACAGTCGCCCTTCCCGGTCCCCGAATCGGTTCGGAAGGAACTCAGCGCTCAGGCACGGCAAAAAGATTATTTACCGGTTCAGGGATTGTTGGAATTACGCGAAACAATTGCCCGTTTCCATCATACTGTCGATCAATTGACATTTTCACCGGACCAGATCATAATCGGTCCCGGTTCCAAAGAATTAATGTTTCTGTTACAGCTGGTTTTTACCGGTGATCTGCTCATTCCATCCCCCTGTTGGGTCTCTTACTATCCTCAAGCAGTAATCAGCGGACGTCCGGTACGCTTTATTCCCACTACGTACCGCGATCGCTGGCGTATCTCGCCGGAGAGTCTGGCGGCGGCGGCCGGAACATCCCGCCGGCCCAAACTTCTCATTCTGAATTATCCCGGCAACCCCGATGGGCTGACATATACAGAGGATGAATTGATCCAGTTGGCGGAAACGGCACGACAAAACCGAATTCTGATTCTGTCGGATGAAATTTACGGTTTACTCCACCACCGGGGCGGTCATGTTTCCATCGCACGGTTCTATCCTGAAGGAACGATTGTCAGTGCCGGTTTATCCAAATGGTGCGGCGCCGGCGGCTGGCGCCTGGGAACGTTTGCTTTCCCGGACGAATTAAATGATTTGCGTAAAGCCGTGGCTGTGATTGCCGGTGAATCATTTACATCCGTAAGTGCTCCGATTCAATATGCCGCTGTTACGGCCTTCCAATTTGGGGATGACATCCAACGTTATGTTTCTCATTCACGACTGATTCTGCAGGTGATGGGACAGGCCATTACCCAACAACTGAAAGCCGCCGGAGTACAAATCCACCCCCCTTTGGGCGGTTTCTACCTTTTCCCGGACTTTTCACCTTGGCAGCACGAGTTACAGCAAAAGGGAATTCATACTTCCCGGGAGTTATGCGAAGATTTACTGGACCGGACCGGGGTGGCAACCTTACCTGGATCAGCCTTTCACCGTCCAGAAAATGAATTTTCATTACGGCTGGCTTACGTAAATTTCGACGGAACCAAGGCACTGAAACAAGTCACAATGCAGGGACAAATATCTTTGGAAGAATTGAAAGAAACCTGTCCCCAACCGTTTGCAGCTATGGAAGTTATGATTGACTATTTCAAACAACTCTAAACAGGATATCATTGTGAAAATTTATCGTATTTCCTTTTTTCTCATATTCATTACTCTCAGCTACGGGGCCCATAGGGCACCGGTGGAGGCAGAAAACGGTATGGTCGTATCGGCCTCATCCCTAGCCTCCCAGTCCGGTGTTGATATTATGAAGAAAGGCGGGAATGCCGTGGATGCTGCTGTGGCCACCGGATTTGCCTTGGCCGTTACCCATCCCCAAGCCGGAAATATTGGGGGGGGCGGATTCATGGTGATCCATACGGCAGACGGGAAATCTCACACTATCGATTTCCGGGAGAAAGCGCCATTACAGGCCCACCACGATATGTATTTGGACGATTCCAGCCAGGTCATCCCCGATCTTTCCCTGTTCTCTCATCTCGCCGCCGGTGTTCCGGGCAGTGTTCATGGATTACTGACAGCTTGGAAACTGTATGGTTCGGGAAACATTTCCCGCAATGAAATCCTGGCTCCGGCCATTCAACTGGCACAACGGGGATTTATACTTTCCACCGGAATGGCCGCTTATTTGAATTATTTCAGAGATTTCTTTCAAAAAGACGATGGTGCTCGCCGGGTATTCATCCGGACCGACAACAAACCCTGGAAAAGCGGCGATCGGTTTAAACAGCCGGAGTTGGCCAATACCCTCAGACGCATTGCCCGCAACGGAATTACGGGATTCTACGGTGGAAAAACCGCCGATCTGATTGTGGCGGAAATGGAAGAGGGGCAGGGCATGATTTCACGGGATGATTTGGCTCTGTATGAATCGAAGGAAAGACCTCCGGTTATCGGCACCTTCCGGGATTATGAAATTATTTCCATGGGGCCTCCCAGCAGCGGCGGTGCCTTGCTGATCCAATTGTTTAATATGCTGGAACACTACCCACTCGACACACTGGGCTGGAATTCATCGGAATACATTCATATCTTAACGGAATGTGAACGTCTGGCCTATGCCGATCGGGCGGAACACATGGGTGATGCCGATTTTTGGGACGTTCCGCTGGATATGTTGATTGATAAGGATTATGCCGCCGAGCGGATACAACTGATATCCACGGAACACGCTACTCCCAGTGCCCATATTCTCGCTGGGAATCCCACGGCCTATGAAAGTCGGGAAACTACCCATTATTCCGTAATTGACGCCCAGGGAAATGCTGTCAGTGTTACCACAACCCTGAATACCAGTTTTGGTTGCGGCGTATTGGTAGAAGGAGCCGGTTTCTTTTTGAATAATGAAATGGATGATTTTTCCGTAAAGCCGGGGGTTCCCAATGTATTCGGTCTGATCGGGAAAGAAGCCAATGCCATAGAGCCGGAAAAAAGACCACTCAGTTCCATGACACCAACCATCATTTTAAAAGACGGAAAACCCTTTATGGTCATCGGTTCTCCCGGTGGATCAACCATCATCACCACTACCATGCAGTGTATTCTGAATGTCGTAGTTCACGGTATGAATATACAGCAGGCCGTTTCCGTGCCCCGGGTTCATTCCCAGTGGTTGCCGGATGTAATCATGACCGAACCCTTCGGGTTGGCCAAAGATGTCCGTCGCAACCTGGAAGCCAGGGGACATAAAATCATCCCCTACCGCTGGGGACATATCGGCCAGGCTAATGGAATTCTGCTACAGGATGGAATGATTTATGGCGGGGCCGATGAACGGGGAGAGAACACTGCGATCGGCTATTAATAATGGAAATCACTGTCGCCGATAAATTCCCGCAGGATTGATATACCGGGAACCAAATTTTCGTCCATATCCACAAAAAAGGACAATAATAATTCCAGTCGTTCCGCTTCTGTTTTCACCGGACTGTCACCGGGTACGGTATGCAACAAAGGCCGGGCAAACTTCGCCAGGACGGGGAGTTCATAGATCAGGGCTGAATTGAAAAGGTAATCCGCTTCTTCCTGGAAGGGGAAAATATTAGCTTCCTCTCCCGCCCGCACCGATGGCCAACGTAACAAGGTGTCTTCCACCGAATACCCCCGATACCGGTAATCCCTTACCATGCGCCGGAATAAACGATTGTCCGATGTTGCAATATGGTGATTGGCATCAATATTCAACTGGGTGAGTGCACTAACATAAATACGCTGGACATGATCAATGCCAAAGGCTCGAGTGATGCGGGGATTCAACCCGTGGATACCTTCCAACACAATGAAATCCCATTCCCCCAGCGTCAGCGTCTCATCACTATCACATCCTACGCCGGACTTGAAATCGAAAACCCGTCGTGGAATACTTTCACTCGCCAGTAATTTGTGAATCCGGGCTTGGAGCAAGTTAATATCCATGCAATCAACCGATTCGAAGTCCACCATGCCGTCCGGGCCCGGTTGTAATTGGTCCCGATCGACAAAATAATCATCCATGGATATGGGAATAGTCCGAAATCCATTGACACGCAATTGGATGGCCAGCCGTTTGGAAAAAGATGTTTTTCCCGATGAGGATGGACCGGCAATTGTAATAATGCGCTTGCGTGGAAATTCCTTTCCGATATTGTCGGCAATTGAACTGATCTTTTTTTCATGTAATCCTTCGGCTACCCACAAGACTTCCTTCATTTCTCCCGACTGAATTAATTCATTGGTCTGATGAATGGTGGATACCCCCAGAATGGACGCCCATTGCTCATTTTCCATGATAATATTGAATAATTTGGAATGATTGTTCAACGGAGTAATATTTCGCCGTGGATTTTCAATGAAACGGATGATAAAACCATCATTGAATATTTCCAGACAGAATTCACATAATTTGTCCCGTTGTATTTCCACCGGTTCCAGCTGATAATCCCAATAGCCTTTCCCGATCCTGACAATGGGAATCTCCGGTACCTGCCATTGTTTTAGAATACCCAGTTTACTTTCCGAACCGATCCGGGTAAACAAATCAATCACTTCCTGGCGCGGTTTTCGTTCCAGCACAACGGTTTCGGGACCGGATAACCACTGACGCATGGCGTATTCCACCCGTTTCACAAGATTGAGAGACAGGGGCTTCCAACTGGCATCATGGCAAAAATATCCGTCACCATAGGAATGTTCAACCACCAGGAGTCGGTCCTGAACGGTTTCTTTGAACGCTTTCGATAAAACAAGGGTTAAGGTTGCTTTTACGGCCGGATCGATCATTCGGTCTTTTTCTCCCATTCTCTGATCTGATTATTGATCCACGATCGGGTTGGATTACTTTCCGTCGCGATCAACTGTCCCTGGGAGTCGTATACTTTCCACTCTCCCACCGGGTAGTCGGCATCATAGGTTCCATAAATTGCCGTCATACTGTCCGGATAGGACCACTGCCATTCCCCAACCTGTTTATCCCGGGAGAACTGCCCCTTTAGCCGCGGGGAGCCGTCTTCATACCATTCTTTCCAGACACCGTCCTTTTTCCCGTCCTTATAGTCATGGAAATAGCGCGTTCCACCGGATTCATACCATTCCACCTGTGGTCCATCCTCCTGCCCACGGATATAATGAAATGACCATTTTTTCTTTCCGTTATCATACCAGCCGATATCGCGACCGTATTTCACCCCCTGAATAAAATCGGCTTCCCCTTCTTTCGTTCCGTTGGGATACCATAACATGAGGATTCCATCCAAAAGTCCGTTCTTATACGGTTCGGCCGAGGATATGACTCCGTTTTCATGCCATTGAGTCCAGGTCCCTTCCTTCTTTCCCTGAATAAATTCACCTTCTTCTTTTTTCTGTCCGTTGGCATACCAACGGGTCCAGAGACCGTCCTGCTTGGTATTGTGGAATTCGCCCTCCTGTTGTTTCTGTCCGTTGGCGTACCACCAGACCCACTTTCCCTCCTGTAGTCCTTCAATCAGGGGACCTTCAAATTCACGTTGACCGTTATTATAATTGAAGAAAACAAACCCGGAATACGGTGTTTGTTCACGAGGAAGATATTTCCGGGCTCGGCCGGTGGAATCGACCCGATCCACGAGAGCGTTGATCCTGACCATATTTTGACCAAATAGCCAAAGTGGAAGCAGCAACATGAAATGAAGACGGTATGAATACATTATTCTCCTATAATTTTTACCAGTACCCGTTTATTCCTACGTCCATCGAATTCACCGTAGAAGATTTGTTCCCAGGGACCGAAATGCAATCGTCCCCGGGTAATAGCGATGGTAACATCCCGGCCCATGATCTGTCGCTTATGATGGGCATCTCCATTATCTTCACCTGTCAGATTGTGCTGATAACGGTCCAGCGGTTCGTGGGGGGCCAGGTCTTCCAACCAGCGTAAATAATCTTGGTGCAGTCCGGATTCATCGTCATTAATAAATACCGAGGCGGTAATATGCATGGCATTTACCAGACATAATCCTTCCTGAATTCCGCTCTCACCAACGGCATCCTCCACCTCTGGTGTAATATTCACAAACCCGGCACGGGAAGGAATCTTGAACCATAATTCTTTTGTGTATGACTTCATGATCGTCTCAGTGAAACAACACGTGGTAGAACACATACAACCAGGATAACAGACCATGAATAACCGCCCATCCCACGGATTGATTCCAGGAATAGGAGATAACAACGGCCAGTACCGTACCGAATGTGACACCGTTTTTAATAATTTCTACGCGATTCATATAACCTTAGGAAAATGAAACATAAATCAAATTTACAGTTAACAAGGGCTCAAGTGCAGAATTTATTCATCCTGTCTTTTATCCCGATTCAGATAAAAATCTTGTAAATTGCAGCATGTCAATCCGACTTCTGAAAAAACAGGATATCATCCGGGCCGGACAAAGGATCGAACCGTTTATCCGCGTGACCCCTGTCTTGTGGAATGAACACATTGACAAAGATTTTCAACGTGTCATTCGTTTCAAATGTGAAAATTTACAGCGCACCGGGTCCTTTAAGCTGCGCGGAGCACTGAACGCCCTGTCGTTGTTACGATCGACCGGATCATGCAAGAATATTGCGACACATTCTTCCGGAAATCATGGTGCGGCCGTGGCCTGTGCCGCCCGTGAGTTTGATATGGACTGTACAGTGATCATGCCCCGGACGGCCCCGGATGTCAAACAGGAAAATATTCGGAGTTATGCTGCCCGGATTGTTTTTTGCGAGCCGACCATGGAGGCCCGACTGACTGCCACGGATGATATTATTGCCCAAACGGGTGCCCGGTTGGTTCATCCGTTTAATGATTATGCCATCATGGCCGGACAGGGAACCGCCGCGCTTGAATTGCTTCAGACTTGTCCGGACTTGGACGCCATCATTGTACCGGTTGGAGGCGGGGGATTGCTTAGCGGGACGGCTACAATCGCAAAAGCCCTGAATCCCAACATCACAATCTATGGCGTGGAACCGGAAAAGGCCAACGATCAGCAGCGTTCCTTCCGGCGTCGGGAGCGAGTGTCCATTGCCGATCCTGATACGATCGCCGATGGCTTGCGCACTACCTGTCCCGGGGAAAAACCGTTTGCCACCATTCTGGCCTATGCTGACAATATCGTTACCGTTTCGGAACAGACCATCCGGAAGGCCATGAGATTGATTTGGGACCGGTTAAAAATCATTGTTGAACCCTCCGGCGCCGTTCCGCTTGCTGCGCTAATGGAATCAACGACCAGCATCACAGGTCGGAAAATCGGAATCATCCTCAGCGGAGGCAACCTCGATCTGGAATCCTGGACCTGGTAAAATCCAGAACGATCCGGATTAATATAATTGCTGTTCAATCAAACGAACAAAGATAGAACCACCGATTAACAAGGCCTCTTCATCGATATCAAAATGCGAACAATGATGAGGAATGCTGCGTAAGGCCCGATCCCGAGGAGCTGATCCGACAAAGAAAAAGCAGCCCGGTATTTCATTCAGATAGTAGGCAAAATCTTCACCCCCCATAGATAAATATGGGAAAGTCGCTTCCTCACCGACCACGGTGCGGGCGGCCTTATCCAGCTTTTTCGTGGTTTCCGATTCGTTGATGGTCGGCGGGTAGCCATCTTCGTAATCCAGTGTGATATCCGCCCCAAAAGTTGTGGCAATACCGTTTAGAATTTCCCCTAAACGTTGTTTGATCAGTTGGCGATTTTCTTCGCTGTAGGCCCGTGCCGTACCAGACAGCGTAACCTCATCGGCAATTACATTGAAATTATGGCCCCCTGTCACTTTCCCAATGGTAACTACGGTACTTTCTAGGGGATTGGTATTTCGAGACACAATGGTTTGAACGGCTTGAATCACTTGGGCTGCCACCACAATACAATCCACCGTTCCCTGTGGCGTCGCACCATGCCCTCCAATGCCCCGGATATGAATCGTAAAAATATCCGCAGAGGCCAAAACGGGACCCTCTTTAACGCCCACATCTCCTGACACTTGATAGTTCCATAAATGCAGGCCGTAGATCTCATCCACGCCGTCCAGTACACCATCGTTAATCATGTAGCGGGCGCCGCCTTCCCCTTCTTCGGCAGGTTGGAAAATAAACCGTACCGCCCCTTTAAGCTTGTCGCGGTTTGCGGCCAGAACATTTGCCACACCCAACAAGATGGCCGTATGACCGTCATGGCCGCAGGCATGCATCCGACCATCATAAAGGGATTTATATGACACATCTCCTGTTTCCTGAATTGGAAGAGCATCCATATCCGCGCGTAAAGCGATTGTGGGACCATCGCTTGTCCCGTTCAGGTCTCCCACAACACCAGTTTTACCGACTTCCGTTTTGACTTCCAGCCCCAGAGTTTCCAGATGACGTGCGACAAGGCCAGCCGTACGTTGCACTTCAAATCCCAGTTCCGGATGCTGATGAATATCCCGGCGGATCGTTATGATTTCATCACGCAGGGCTGAAATGTCCGGATGAATATTCTTTGCCATAATGTATCCTTTAATCGATGTTAGACGCCAAAAGCCGAGTGGTGTCGGCGAGAATATGCTGAAATCGGTCCTTGATGATATGGGCCGTTTCGATTACATCCTCATGATGGAGTTTGGCTGTCGTTACGCCGGCGGCATAATTGGTTAATGCGCTGAATGCCACCGTTGTCATGGTTAATTCACCGGCCGTGATGATTTCCGGGACCGTGCTCATGCCAACGGCATCGGCGCCCCATTGCCGAAATAGATTGACTTCGGCTGGTGTTTCATAGGCCGGTCCCTGGGTCCAACAATACACGCCGGACTTGATCGCATAGCGATTCTGAATATGTTCCATCCTGGCCTTGATGTCGGACTGATAATATGGTGCACCGGTGAAAATCCTAGGACGGGTCGCAGAATGACGAAAAGTCCCGTCCATGTGGCCGGTGAGATACATGACCGTTCCAGGAGGATTGGATTTCCGGGTGGATCCGGCCGCATTGGTAATGATGACATGATGGATATCCAGCTGGTAAAACAACTGTATCGGCAGGGCAATCGTACTGAAATTGTGCCCTTCATAGTAGTGGAACCGGCCCTGGGCCGCCAGGACATGAATATCATCCAATGTTCCAGATGTAAACACACCGGCATGGCCAGCTACATGGGACCGGGGATAACCCGGAATATCCCCATAGGGCACGATCTTTTTATCCGACAGTGATGCGGTAAAATCACCCAGACCAGATCCGAGGATAACGGCGATGCCGCCATCTCGGCCCGTTTGGGTATATACCCTGTCAGCCATATCAGCAATATTAATCATGTATATTCTGTTGCCAGCTGTCCACAGCCGGCCTTGATATCTGTTCCTTTACTCCAGCGGACGGTTACGGTGAACGGGGCCGGGCGCAAGGTGTCTAAAAATGTCGTCATTCTTTCAGGGGCCGGCCGTCGGAAATTACCACCAATCTCATTGTAGGGAATAATATTTACTTTACAGGGCAGTCTCCCGATCATGCGAATCAGGCGCCTGGCATCACCTGGTGTATCATTAAAGCGATCTAGTAGAACGTATTCAAACGTCACCTGATGGCGAAGGACTTGGTAATATTTCTGAACCACGGGCAACAAGGTTGTAATGGGATATTTTTTCGTCAGCGGCATGATGTCCCGGCGTTGTTCGTCACTGGTGGCATTGAGACTGATGGCCAGTTTATAAAGCCGTTTTTCCTTGGTAAATCGTCTGATCCCCGGGATAATTCCGGCCGTGGAAATGGTGATCCTCCGGTTGCCCAGATTCATTCCATCAGGATCATGCAAAAGGTCGGCGGCCTGCAGGACATGATCATAATTTAAAAACGGTTCTCCCATTCCCATGAAAACGACATTGGATATTTTTGCACCGCTGTAATGCTGAATCTGCAAGACCTGATCCACAATTTCACCCGCCGTCAGGTTGCGATGAAAACCCATAGCCGCCGTGGCACAGAAAGAACAATTCACGGCACAGCCGACCTGTGTCGATACACAGACCGTTAATCGCTTTTTTTCTTTCATGAGAACCGATTCAACCTGCTTACCGTCCGACAGGGTAAATAGAAATTTCTGGCTTCCATCAGCCAGATCCCCCGTCACTAGATGGGATGTGAGGGGATGGAGAGGCCCTGCGGCGGCGAGATGCTGGCGCAGAGAGCCGGGGATCGTATGCATTTCATCGTAATCGCGTACCCCGGAAACATATATCCAACGATAAATTTGCCGACCACGGTAGGACGGAGAGCCGGCAGAACGGACCAGCTCCTCCAGTTCATCCTGTGTTTTACCGATGAGAGTTGTATTTTCCATGAATAAAGTTAACCTATTCGCCAAGGACAGGGCGCATATAATGAATTGGAACCGAAAGACAGGGGAAGTAATTTAAACGTTATACCGCTGGTATTTATTTTCGGAACAGATTCCGAACCAAACCATTAATCTTCCAAACGTATGGAACAAACATGAAACATCAATCAGATATCGAATTACTGGAGAAGCTTACCCAACGCCGGGAAGAGTTTTTCCGCGAAATCGGAACAGTCATTGTCGGACAACACGATGTATTGAATCATATCCTGATCGCACTTCTGTGCCGCGGCCATTCATTACTGGTGGGTGTTCCGGGTCTGGCCAAAACACTTCTCATCAAAACCATGGCTGAACTCATGGACCTGACTTTCAGCCGTATCCAGTTTACGCCGGATTTAATGCCCAGCGACATTACCGGCACGGAAATCATCGAAGAAGATCAGGCCAGCGGTAAGCGGGAATTCCGTTTCTTCAAGGGACCTATTTTCGGACACATTATTCTGGCGGACGAAATAAACCGGACCCCACCCAAAACGCAGGCCGCCCTGCTGGAAGCCATGCAGGAACACAATGTGACGGCAGCTGGAACTACCTATACCCTGGAAGAACCCTTCTTCGTCCTGGCAACGCAAAACCCCATTGAGCAGGAGGGGACCTACCCTCTGCCGGAAGCCCAGCTGGACCGCTTCATGTTTCATTTGAAAATTGATTATCCTTCCCGGGAAGAGGAAGTCACCATTGTCCAGTCCACCACCAGTCAGCAGTCCTTTACACTGAAACCGGTGATCGGGAGGGATGAATTACTGACCTTTCAGGATTTAGTACACCGAGTTCCCGTAGCGGAAAACGTCGTACAGTATGCCGTAGACTTTGTATCCTCCACCCGACCCGGGAGCGAGGAGGCACCATCTTTCATCAATGACTGGATCGATTGGGGTGCCGGACCGCGTGCCTCGCAATACCTAATCCTGGGTGCTAAGGCGAAAGCCCTGATCGACGGTCGTGCCACACCGGATATCGCTGATATCCGCGATCTGGTTTTACCCGTGTTGCGCCACCGGGTACTACCCAATTTCAACGCTGAAGCAGACGGTTTAAATGTGGATGATATTCTGAAAAAATTACTGGAGATGGAACGCTGATGGTGACAGGGTTACTGCAACGGCCGGAACATATCAATGGATAAACGCAAATATCTAAACCCGGAAATGGTGGCCAAGCTCAACAATATGTCACTGCGGGCCCGGATGGTAGTGGAAGGATACATGATTGGATTACATCGCAGTCCCTACCATGGTTTCAGTGTCGAATTTGCCGAACACCGGGCTTACGGCCACGGCGATGAAATCAGGCATATTGACTGGAAACTGTTCGGGAAAACAGATCGCTATTATGTGAAACGGTTTGAGGAAGAAACAAACCTCCGTACTTACATGTTGTTGGATACCAGTGATTCCATGAATTACGGCAGCGGAAAAATCACCAAACTGCAATATGCCGGTTTTCTCACCTCCGCTCTGGCCTATTTATTAATCCGTCAGCAGGATGGCATTGGACTGGTCACCTTCGACCAAGCCATTCAGACTTTTATCCGACCCCGGTCTACGCCCGGTCATCTTAATACGATCCTGTCAACAATTGATAATGCCCCTACGGGACCGGACACACGAATTGGTTCTGTCCTGCATGAAATGGCCGAGCGGATTAAAAAACGCGGTTTGGTTGTTTTGGTATCCGATCTTCTGGATAGGCAATCCGATGTGTTGGAGGGATTAAAACATTTCCGGCATCATAAGCAGGATGTGATTGTTTTCCATATTCTGGATCGCCAGGAATTAAATTTCGATTTTAACGTCCGGACTCGGTTTCGTGACATGGAAAGCGGTGAAACGCTGACGACGGAACCCTGGCACATTCGTCGGGATTACCAGGCCGTGGTTACTGCATTTTTAAATCAGTATAAAAAACACTGTCGCGAAAAACTGATTGACTATGTACCCCTGTTCACGGACCAGCCCCTGGATATTGCTCTCAGTGAATATCTGAAAAAGAGACAGAAACTGGGATAACAGCCAGGTTACTGGCCTACCTTCTTTGATTTTTCAAAATACCGGGTAGCTTCTTCCGGACGACCCTGTTTTATGAGGACACGGGCCATGGAGCGGTAATGCTCGGGATTATCCGGCTCCAGGTATACCAGTTCCTTATAGTACTTTTCCGCCTTTTTCCATTTTTCCGCCTGTTCAAACGTCTGGGCAATTCCAACCAGTGATTCCACATCATCGGGGTTCAAATCATAGGCATAGGTGAAATTATCCTCCGCCATTGTGATATTTCCTGCTTTCATATACAGGATGCCCAGATTGAAATGCAAATCAGCCTTTTTGATATCAACCTTTTCCAGTTCAATGGCTTTTTCATAAGTCTGTATCGCCATATCCAAGTTGTCCAGATCGTACCAGGTTTGTGCCAGGAGTTTAGCCGCAGCCAGGTTGGAAGGATCCAATTCCAGAGCCTTGTTCAATGCTGTCACGGCATCTTCCAATACGCCCAGGCGTATATAGGATTGTCCCAGCGTCACGAGCAGTTTGGGATCGTCAAATTCCTGATTCTGGGCCTGGGATAATAATTCCAGGGCTTTATCGTTATAACCTTTTTCAATATAGACTAAGGACAGAATCGGATAGGTCTGGGTTTCGGAGGGGTCGATCAATAAGGCCGTTTCAAATCCTTCAATGGTAGAATCCAGTGCTTTTTCCCGTTCTTCTCCCTCGACGGTGCGGATTTTATTGAAACGGGTAACGGCATCATTATAGGCATCAGCCCAGGCCTTGGCCCGGGAATTTTTCACATAATCCCTGACCAGACCGCCCTGGAGAATCGCCTTGTCCGCGCCGATCTCAAGTGCTTTGTCAAACATTTCATTCATTTTTTTCCAATCACTGCGGCGGGCATATATCTTTTGGCCTAATAAATACGGTATTTCCGGATTTTCAGGCTCCACCACCATGGCTTTCAATAGGAATTCTTCTGCTTTTTCCCAGTTTTCCTGTTGTATATAAAGCTTGGCGGAAGTGAGTTCTTCACTGGCGCAACCTGCCAATGCCAATACAATGATCGTAAGTATGGCTGGAACGAGTGTTTTTCGCATGTTTAATCCTTGTGATTCTGTATAATAAGAAGGCTGAAATTAGAGGAGTGTTTTTCCTATTTCAAGCGTAAGGGTTTCCCGAATTCGCGCCCGTCGCAAGTCCAGAGCACTTTTGTCTACCCGGGAAGAAGCTGAAATGCCGAATGCTTCGACACAAAATGAGGCCCAGGCCGCACCATTAATGAGGGCTTCACCCAGATCCATGCCCCGGGCTAGGGCGGAAACAAAACCGCCACCGAACGTATCTCCGGCCCCGGTAGTATCTACGACTTGGGATACGGGATATACCCCGATTCTGACCGCAGTTTCAGCCCCGGCCACCACCGTTCCCTGACTGCCCAGTTTAATAACAACGGTATCCGGTCCCCTTTCACGCAGAGCCTGGGCAGCCTTCGGTAAATCTTCCGTCCCGGTCAATAAGGCAGCTTCACTTTCATTAATCAGTAGAATATCGGTTCGGGCCAGTACCTGTTCCAGTTCACGAGGCGTGGTTTCAATCCACAGATTCATGGTATCCACCACAAAGGTACAATCAGCATTGCATTGTTCAATCACAGACAGTTGGAGCGCCGGATGAATGTTCGCCAGGAAAACATAAGGATGATTACAATTTCCCAGAGCCAGTTGTGGATCAAAATCGGCAAATACACCCAGTTCGGTAAACAAGGTTTTACGCTGATCCATATTTTCATGATAGCGGCCGCCCCAGCGAAAAGTCGATCCGTCCCGAATCTGAAAATCTGTTAATCCGGCAGCATGGGAACGAAATAATTCATGGCCTTCGGCCGGGAAATCCTTCCCCACCACTCCTACGACATGAACCGGCGATTCCAGGCTGGCAGACACCAGCGCATATGTCACACTGCCCCCCAGCAGGTTTTCCCGTCTGGTTTGGGGCGTTTCAATGGTATCCAGGGCAACGGAACCCACAAGCAAGATAGAGTTTGTATTATTCATGGAATAGTTTAACGGTGCGATTATTCACCTTCCAACCAAAAGTCATGTGATATATGCACATCTTACCTTCAGGTTTTCCTTTATCGGCTTAAATTCTTGGAATAAAAATAGTGGAAATACTATATTTCATCACATGTCTATGAAAACATATGCGATCCTGACGGATATTCATTCCAATGCCGTATCGTTGGCAGCAGCGCTGGATGTCATCAATTCCCATAACAATGTTGATCAAATCATCTGTCTGGGAGACTGTTTTGCATTGGGGGCCCAGCCCCGGGAGACCCTGAACATTCTATCAACATTGACCAATTGCATATTTATCCGCGGCAACCACGATCGGTATATCATTGAGCAATTATGGGAGATGGAGCATCCTTCCCTTGAAGGCATGGATCCCGATGATCCCATCTGCCAGGCCATTGTTGCCAACGAAAAATGGACGTCTGAGCAGATTGGCAAAGCCGGTGTATTTTTCATAGAAAATATGCATGTTTCTCATCGTGAAATCGTGAACTCCACCCTGGTGGAATTCACCCATGCCTGGTATCAACGGGATGATCGTCCCCCGTCCATGGATGAAGCCTGCCATTGGCGTAGTCATGTGGCAAATGCCAATCCGGACATCTCATCGTTTATCTTTGTCCATGGCCATGTCCATATTCCCCGCTATGAGGAACGGGGGAATCTGAAAATCTTATGCCAGGGTGCCACCGGCCTACCCTTCGACGAGGACAATCGCGGCGCCGTGGCCTTTCTGACTGTTGGGGACAGGTTTGAATGGAATGTCCATCGGTATGAATATGATTATGAAAAATCGATCGAATTCCTGGAAATACAACAACCGCCTTTTTATAAAAATCTGCAGAACACCATCCGCTATGCGGCCATCCGCAACGAATAAGAGCGGCCACTTCTCCCGTTAAGTATTTCCCGTCCGCCATCGTAATTTCAGCCCTGAATTATGCCCTATTTTGATCACAGCGCCACTACGCCTCTGCGGCCGGAAGTCCTGGATGTATTGCATTCCGTGGCGGAAAGACACTTCGGGAACCCGTCCAGCATCCACCGGTTTGGACAAAAAGCACGGGTAATCCGTGAAGAAGCCCGACGGCAGGTCGCCTCTGCCATCGGCGCCGAACCGCATGAAATCATTTTTACCGGCGGCGGTTCGGAAAGCAACAATCTAGTCCTGTGGAACCGAATCCAGCGTACAAGACATCATGTGATTACTACGGTCATCGAGCATCCTTCCATCTTGAAGACTCTGAATCAACTGAAGCAATTCGGGGTAACCTATACGGCTGTGCCGGTGGATCACCATGGCCGTGTGGATCCCCGGCGCATTCAGGATGCCATCACCGATAAAACCGGTCTCATTTCCGTTATGATGGCCAACAATGAAGTGGGAACAATCCAGCCGGTGGCCGATATCGCTGCCATCGCCCACGATCACCATATTCCTTTCCATACCGATGCGGTTCAGGTCATGGGGAAACTACCTCTCAATGTACGTGAGCTGGGCTGTGATTATTTGAGCCTATCGGCACATAAATTTTACGGTCCGAAAGGGATCGGATTGTTATATGTCAAAGACCGGAAATCACTACGTCCACTGATTGCGGGTGGTGGACAGGAACATGGTTTACGGTCCGGTACGGAAAATATCCCAGCCCTGGCAGCCATGGGCAAGGCAGCTGAATTAATCCGGCGGGAGCAAGCGGAATTGTCCGATCACCTGATCACTCTGGAAGCATATTTCAAAGACCGTATTACCGCTCAGATTCCCGGAGCCACTTTTAACGGTCATCCGCAACATCATCTGCCGGGACTGGTCAGCCTGACCTTATCCGGGATTCCAAATAATTATATGCTGATTAATCTGGATTTACTAGATATGGCTGTTTCCAGCGGCAGCGCCTGTTCTTCCGGTTCGGTGGAACCATCACGAATTTTGCGGGCCCTGGGTCTCTCCAATGAGTCCAACCTGGAAACACTGCGCATTAGTTTTGGACGGGATAATACACAAGACGATGTGGCCGCGCTGGTGGATGCCATCTTGTCCGTCGTACAAAAGTTCAAGCAACGCCGTGGCTGACCGCGTCATACTGGGAATGAGTGGTGGCGTGGACAGTGCTGTGGCCGGGCTCATCCTCAAGGATCAGGGTTATCAGGTGGAATGTCTGTTCATGAAAAACTGGGAAGGCGACGATGAATGTACGGCAGAACAGGATTATGACGATGCTCTGGCCGTATGTGACCGGCTTGATTTGCCCCTTCACACGGTCAATTTTTCCAAAGAGTACTGGGCACGAGTCTTTCAGCATTTCCTCAGAGAATACCAGGCCGGCCGCACACCCAACCCGGATATTCTATGCAATAAGGAAATCAAATTTAAGGTTTTTCTGGATTTCGCACTTGATTTGGGGGCCGACTGGATTGCCACTGGACATTACGCCCGTCTGGACCGCCAATCGGACACATTACGTCTCATGCGCGGGGCCGATCCGGCCAAGGACCAAAGCTATTTTTTATACGCTCTCAACGCTTCCGTCCTGACAAAAGTCCTGTTTCCTATCGGGGATATTGCAAAAACCAAGGTCCGATCCTTGGCCCGGGAAGCCCATTTGATCAATGCCCGTAAAAAGGACAGTACCGGAATCTGTTTCATTGGGGAACGGAATTTCCGCTTTTTCCTGGAACAATATTTACCGGCTCAACCGGGAAGCATTATTACCATCGATGGAAAAACCGTTGGTCAGCATCGTGGTTTGATGTATTACACCATCGGCCAGCGAAAAGGTATTGGTGTGGGAGGCGGCCATACGGACCTTGAAGTTCCGTGGTATGTAGCTGAAAAGCGGCTGAATACCAATGAACTGGTAATTGTTCCCGGCCATGACCACCCGGCATTGTATGCCGCCGGCCTCCAGGCGGATCAGGTCCATTGGATCCAGCCGGAAAACTTGCCCCTGACCTGTACCGCTAAAATCCGATATCGCCAACAGGATGTACCCTGCACGGTTACACCCCGTGATAACGGAAAGATTACCGTCCGTTTCCGACAGCCGCAATTCGCCGTCACACCAGGACAATCCGTCGTATTTTACCGTGACGACTATTGCCTTGGTGGTGCTGTTATTGAAGAAGCTTTAAAGGAAATTCCTTCATGAAACCATTTGTTACGATCATACTGGCCGCGGGGAAAGGGACCCGCATGAAATCCGATTTACCTAAAGTTCTCCACCCGGTAGGAGGAAAACCCATGCTCCTTCATGTAGTGGGACTGGCTCAGGCTATTGGCTCCCAGCGCATCATCAGTATCATCGGGCACAAAAAAAATTTCGTAATTGAAGCTCTGCGTCCCACCGGAACAGAATGGGCTATCCAGGCTCAGCAACTGGGGACCGGTCATGCCGTCCAACAAACTGCCGATATGTTATCCGGGTTCGATGGCGATCTATTGATTTTATCCGGTGATGTACCCCTGCTGAAACCGGAGACCATCCACGGCTTGCTGCAGAAACACCGGTCTACCCGCGCTGGTGCCACCTTGCTGACTGCCATCTTTGACGATCCCAGCGGATACGGTCGCATCATTCGCAATTCCGACGGCAGTCTAAAGGCCATTGTTGAACATAAGGATTGTACTCCTAACCAATTAACGATTCATGAAATCAATGCCGGGATTTATGTCATGGATGCTCAGGTGTGTTTCAAGGCTTTGACTATGATCAATAATGACAATAGCCAAGGCGAATATTACCTGCCGGATGTTTTACAATATTTTCCCGACATGGGAAAAACAGTAGCACTTGAAATTGTCCGGGATCATAATGAAATTTCGGGCGTAAATACACCTCAGCAATTGGCTGAATTAAATCGTATTTTCCAAGCGCACCATGAAAAGTAATACACAACTGTTCACCATGATTCTGTTGGCTGGCTTCATGTTTGGCCAAAGGATTGCCGACTTACCGGGAGTAAACGGACCGGATACATTTCATTCCTTTCTGCAAGAGCGACCTGGATCGGAGTTGCTGCCATCGGATAAATTTGAAATGCATCACGGTTTTTCCATGTCCATGATGTCGTTAGGACAAGGCTTATCGGTCAGTGTTGGCAGTTATACCAACCAAATGACGTATTGGATCAATAAGAATTTCCGCCTGGACACGGACATTACACTCTACCAACCGATGATGTCCTCGCCCGTAAATAACGGCAATGGTTTTACCGGTGGCGTTCTTTTTCAATCCCGGTTATTGTTGAAACCCACAGAGAATTCCGTGTTCAGTCTTTCCATCGGCAATTATCCGTCCTATGGCCGTAGCATCTATTCACCCTTTTCTCGTACGTTCTGACACGTGGCCGCGAAACGATCCCGAAAACATAAACCAAAGAAGCGTCAATCCCGCACGGCAAACTGGCAGGATACGATCATTAATGCGTCCATCGCAATCCTGTCGTTGATTATTTTTGGTTTTATCTTTTCTTTTTCAAAACAATACCCTCAAACGGGTGTGGCCATGAGCACAACCTTCCCTGCCAACGAAACCGTAACCACAACGGCTGCCGAACTCTATGAGCAGCGACCTATTCTGGACATAAAGATTGAAGTCCTTAACGGATGTGGTGTCTCTGGAGTGGCAGCAGAATTATCCGAATATCTGCGGGACCATAATTTGGATGTTGTCCGGTCGGAAAATGCCGATCATTTTGAATACAATGAAACGATCATCATTCAGAAGGATGAAAATTTGGATGCTTTACAACGGGTAACCAACGCTCTGGGCTTTGATATCAACGATCGACGGCGAATTGCCGTAAAACCGGATCCGTCCGCCGATGTGGCTTTGTCCGTCATCATCGGTAAAGATTTCCGTACCTTGCCGGCGACTAAAGCGATATTTACTGCGAAAAACGATTGAATTTATCATCCCCTGATACCCCACAAGAACTGGCACATCTGATCGGACACTTATCCCTGGATAAGAAGGCTGATCGCGTCCTGGTAATTGATGTCCGGGGCATTTCCAGTCTTACCGACTTTTTTGTGATATGCTCCGCTGACACGGATATTCAGGTCAAAGCCATTGCTGATGGCATTCGCCGGGGTACACCGCACAAGCCGTTGCACACTGAAGGTTACGAACATCTAAGTTGGATTTTATTGGATTATATTGATGTCGTCGTTCATGTTTTCCGTACCCAGGAACGAAATTATTATGATCTGGAAAAACTCTGGGCCGACGCGCCCATGGAAGAATTGAGCGATGAACCTGGAAACCTATCTGAATAAGGCCCTTTCCCGGGCTGCTGACAGTCTGGGAATTGCACTTCCCGCCTACCAACTGACACCACCCAGAAATCACACTTTCGGCGACCTGTCCACCAACCTGGCGTTGCTGCTAGCCAAACCGCTGAAGAAAAATCCCCTTCGTATCGCGGAAGAAATCAAAGATCACCTGGAATTGGATTCGGACTGGATCCAAAGGGTGACAGTCACACCGCCGGGATTCATCAACTTCACCATAAGTCCGAACTATTTATACCGCATTCTGAACGACATCTTGACCCGGCAGGATGATTTCGGAAAATCGGGAACAGGAGGGGGAAAAACGGCCAACGTAGAATTCGTCAGCGCCAACCCCACCGGTCCTCTGACCGTTGGCCACGGTCGTCAGGCCGTGTTGGGTGATACGGTGGCCTCCATTCTATCCTGGCACGGATATCAGGTAACCCGGGAATATTATTACAATGATGCCGGACGGCAAATGCGTGTTCTGGGACAATCGGTGGAAGCCCGGTATTTCCAGGCTCTGGGCCGGGATGTTCCTCTGCCGGAGGAAGGTTATCAAGGTCATTATCTCAAGGATGTGGCCGCAAAACTCATAAAAGTCTATGGTGATCAGCTCCCGCCGAATGATTCCCGCTTTCGTCAGGCGGCCGAAGAGATGATTTTTTCTGAAATCAAAACAGCTTTACAGGATCTGGGCATCGTCCATGATGTTTTTACCAATGAAAAGATATTTTACGACAATGGCGATATTGAAGACATTGTATCAGCCCTGAGAGATCGGGACCTGGCCTATGATGCAGAAGGCGCCACCTGGTTCCGTACGACAAAATTGGGCAAAGACCAGGACCGTGTCCTCATTAAAAGTTCAGGCGAACCGACCTACCGCCTGCCGGATATGGCTTATCACCGGCACAAGCTTCAGAGAAAGTATGACTTGATCGTGGATCTCTTCGGGGCCGACCATCAGGACACCTATCCCGACGTACTTGCCGCCCTGGAGGCCCTGGGATATGACACGTCAGCCATCCGGGTCCTGATTCATCAGTTCGTTACTCTCATCCGTCATGGAGAAGTAGTGAAAATGTCCACCCGCAAGGCTAATTTCATTACGTTGTCCAATCTGACCCAGCAGGTGGGAAAAGATGTGGTTCGATATTTCTTTATCATGCGGGGCATGAACAGCCATTTGAATTTTGACCTGGATCTGGCCCAGGATCAATCCGATAAAAATCCTGTATTTTATCTCCAATATGCCCATGCCAGAATTGCCAATATCTTGAAACGGGGAGAAACCGCCGGTTTTGTTTTCAACCGTGAATTCCAGCCCCACGGCCTGACCCATCCAGTGGAACTGGATTTACTGAAATCACTGGCCAATTTCCCGGCCGTCATGTTGGCAGCACTGGATTCCCTGGAACCACAATCCATTGCCAATTACCTCCAGGATTTAGCCACCGGCTTTCACCGTTTTTATACCGATTGCCGTGTCCTTACGGATGACAAGGACTTGAGTCAGGCTCGGCTGGCCTTGATCCGGGCCGTTCAGATTGTCATGCGGAACGGTTTGAACCTGTTGGGAATTCAGGCCCCCGATCGAATGTAGATATGTTGAATTTCATTCAAACCGAACTCGAATTTTTCATTCTCTGTCTGACAACTTTTTTCACGCTGATTAACCCCTTGGGAATATCTCCGCTTCTCATTGTCATGACAGAACGGTTTTCCAGGGATCAGCGTCGTGACATTGCCCTGAAAGGCACCATCACGGCCATGATGACACTTATTGTTTTTTCCTTCATGGGTTCATTGATTTTCAATTTTTTCGGTATTACGGTGGAAGCCTTTCAGATCATGGGAGGCATTCTTTTTTTCCGTAGCGGTCTGAGAATGCTGGAAGCTCAGGTCGGACGAACCCGAACCACACCCATGGAGCAGGAAGAATCCCAATCCCATGATGACATTGCTATCAGTCCCATTGGCATTCCTCTCATCGCCGGACCGGGGGCCATTACGGCCGCTATGCTTCTTTCCAGTCAAACACCGGCGATTTACAGCTATTTTTCATTGATCGCCGCCATTCTTGTCGTTTTATCCATTGTTTATCTCATTTTACGGAATGGAGACCGGATCATGAAAGCCATCGGCTTTAGCGGAATGCGCATCATTCAGCGAATCATGGGGCTCATGCTTTTAGTCATTGCAGTACAATTTGTCATTAACGGCACCGAAGTCGTTCTGAAAAATATCCTTCGCTGATTCGTCTCCTGCTTCGGATGAAATTGAAATACTCTTATATCATTTTTATATAATATTTTCTTTCGCGTAAAGACAATATTTATGTAACTGACTGTATATCTGCACATACGGAGTTGTTGATTCCTTGGCACGGGCTTTGTATCTCAAGGTAGCATGTTTAATCAAAGAAAGGAAAAAACATGAAACATGCTCCGAATACCATTACCGACGGGATCGCGTTTACGATCATGATTCTGTTGACCGTTTCACCCTTTATCCTTATTCAGGTTTGACGATGAAACGTTCACGCCATTCCCAATCCTTGCTCATTGAAACTGGTCTGCTGATTGTCATGCTGGGATTAATTCTTATCCCCATCATCCTGTTATAATTCACTGCCAACCGGGGATACCACAGATTCCCGGAGCAGGGCCATTGGACCCGGGTCCTGCTGGCAGGGGATCCAGCAATAATGCAATCCTCCATGAATTATTTCGATCGCTTCCATATCATTATTGTATAATTCCGTCACCGGAAATATCGATGTCTGATCCGGTGTAATCAATTCCAGTGTCATACCAACCCGGATCGGGTTGCGCGGTTCCACCTTAATCCGTTTTAGTTTCTCGTCGTAAGTGTGAACAATACCGGCAAAACGATGGGTGGCTTTTTCCGGCCGGTCACTGTCATATTTCTGTGCGACAGCCCCGGGGTTACCAAGGAGAAAACCGGGAATAAAACCGCGGTTCGCCGTGGAACGGGCTTCCGCCAGATGGTCCGCATTAAAGGGGTTTCCCCGGTATAAATCATTCATGGCCCAGCGGTAGGCCCGCGCAATGATAACCGTATAATACACGGATTTATTACGGCCCTCCACCTTGAAACTGTTAACGCCTGCTGCCTGTAGATCCGATAAATATTCAATGGCGCAAAGATCTCTGGCATTCATGAAATAGGTACCATTTTCATCCTCATCAATAGGTATGAATTCACCGGGCCGTTTGCTTTCTTCCAGATAGTAATCTCCCGACAAAGGTGTGTAATCATTGTCGGCCACCGGAGTTTCCTCCGGGTTTTTCGCATAAACCTTATATACCCAGCGACAGGAATGGGAACATGTGCCCTGGTTGGGATCCCGTCCCGACATATAATTGGATATGAGACAACGACCGGAATAGGCAATACAGATGGAACCATGCACAAACGCTTCCAGCTCCAGATCCGGGCAGGCCGCGCGGATCTGCCCGATTTCCTTCAGTGAAAGTTCACGGGATAGGATTATCCTGTCAATTCCCATGGATTGCCAGAAGCGGGCAGCGGCATAGTTGGTGCAATTGGCCTGGACGGATAAATGAATATTCTGTTCGGGATGTTTCTCCTTCATGGCCGCGATAATTCCAGGATCAGACATGATCCAGGCATCCGGTTGGATCTCCGCCAGGAGCCGGTCGACATAATGGAGAAACGGTTGCACTTTATGATTATGTGGGATAATGTTGGCGGTGAGATACACTTTTTTCCCAAGCTCATGTGCGTAGTGTATGGCGGAAACCACCGTGTTTTCTTTAAATCCGTTTTCCCGGGCTCGTAACGAAAAGCGGGGAATGCCCAGGTAGGTGGCATCGGCACCATAGGCATAGGCGTATTTCATTTTCTGAAAGTCGCCGGCCGGTAACAGCAATTCTATTTCAGAGATTCGATTCATGCCTGCAATGAGGATCGTAACCGGTTCCGATCCATCCGCCCTGTGTCAATGACCCCGTTGGCGTTTCAGCCGGGTTAATTTTTCAAATAATTCACTGCGGTCGATGGGTTTGACAATGTAATCATTACATCCGGCGGACAGGCACTTCTCCTGTATGTCTGTTCCGCTGTGGGCTGTGGTCGCAATTACGGGTATGTCCTGCATTTTCGATTGCTTCCGCATCCATCGCACCAGTTCCAGTCCGTCACTGCCATCTGCCAGAGAGATATCCAACAGGACCATATCCACTGAGGTTCGTCTTAATATCTTCCTGGCGTCTTGCACCGTTTCCGCGATCTGTATTTCATTTTTCTTGCCCAGCATGTAGGACAGGAATTTCCGGGACATGGGATCGTCCTCCAAAATCAGAAGTTTCAGGGGTTTTTGCCACACCAGTTGAACCGGAGTCTGGTCTTTGGCCGTTATGGTTGTGCCGGCAGCTCGGGCCGGTAACGCCTTGAAGAACATGGTGAAGGTTGTTCCCTGCCCCGGTGTGCTTGTTACCGATAGTTTCACGTCGTTTAAGTCAAGATACTGCCGGGTCAGAGCCAGGCCCAGTCCGATTCCCTGATAGGCCTTGGAAAAACCTTCGCTCTCCTGTGTAAATGGTTCAAACATGCGCTTCTGATATTCCGGATCAATCCCGATACCCGTATCGGCCACGATCAGAACCAATTGCCGCCGTGTTCGTCGCAATGTTACGGTAACGCCGCCCTTTTCCGTGTATTTTACCGCATTGTCCAATACATTCTGGATGGCCTGAGAAATGTGATACTCATCCGCCATAACCCATGCTTTTCTTGTTCTGTTTTTGAAAGAAAGATCCAATCCCTTCCGTTTGGCCGTCGGTTCGATCTCAGCGATAATCTGTTCAATGATTTGCACCAGATTACATTGCTCGGGGTTCGGTTGGATGGTTCCGGCCCGGATCTGGGACATATCCAGCATTTCATGAATGGTATGCATCAATCGCCGGCCACTCTGGTGAATAATCTGGAAGAATTCCTGCTGTTCCGGGGGAATTTTATCCCGCAGCGTGTCGGCAATCAGGGAAGTGTAACCCATAATAGAATTTAACGGTGTACGAATTTCGTGGGACATATTGGCCAGGAACATATCTTTCACTTTATTGGCTCGTTGTGCTTCGGCCAGGGCTTGTTCCAGTTTTTCCCGCGCCTTGACCTGATCGGTAATATCATGCATTATGCCGACAGCATAGATTCCATCCTTCATGTGAACCGGGGCCAGGGACAATTCGATCGGAAATTCTTCCCCTGATTTTCGTATTCCCGTCACAACGGATACCTTATTCAGCATCGGCCCTTTACCGGTGGCTTTGAAATGATCGAAACCCTTCGTCATCCGTTCCCTGGCTTTTTCCGGCACGATGAAGTTGTGCAGCGATTGCCCGTTTACTTCGTCCCAGGTGAAACCGAATATTTTCGTGGCCGCCTTATTCCAACGCACCACTTTTCCCGATGGATCAATCATTACGATGGCATCCTGGGCCGCCTCTACCAGGTGCGATAACTGTTCTTCCCGGTCGTGTAGCGCTTCCTGGATTCGCATCCGGATAATATACTGGCTCAATTCATGGGCCACCACCTCCAGGGCCTTGACCGCGCCCATTGTATATCCCTGCCGTGACTTATAATTCTGAATCACCATGGCACCGACCGGCTCACCTTCTTCCCGCAGCGGTACGCCAATCCAGATTTTCGGTATGGTACCAATGATATCTACCACGCCGGTTTGATGGAGGTGGCGGATTTCATCTCCGCTAAGTATGACTGTTTCTCCTTTTTCCATCACATATCCCGACAATGATTTTTTCTGTGGCCAGGTGCGAATGACGGGATCGGATTCGTCCCGTTCAAAGGGCGCTTCCATCATTCCGGTCGTTTTATTAAACAAAGCCACGAAGAAATTGGTGGCATCCACGATGTCCATCAATTCCCGGCATATCTGATCCAGTAATTCCGTCATATTATCGGCCCTGACCGCGGCCCCGGCGATATTTCGGAGAACAATCTGGATTTTTTC
>JBHHUC010000072.1:0-9110 GCA_046861395.1 Fidelibacterota bacterium | reverse complement strand
TTTCCAATATGGTGATGATTTCGGGGCGCCCGATGAAACTATCCTGGGTGATCATTTCGATAAACCGGTCATGATTACCCACTGGCCGGCCGATATAAAGGCTTTCTATATGAAACGAGATCCCAATAATCCTGATCTGGCCCTGGGAGTGGATATGATTGCTCCGGAAGGATTTGGGGAAATAATCGGCGGGGGTCAACGGGAAGAAGATTATGATACGTTGGTACAGCGGATTCTGCATCATGATTTACCTCTCACGCCGTTCAAGTGGTACCTCGATTTACGAAAATACGGCTCAGTGCCCCATGCCGGATTCGGGTTAGGGCTGGAACGGACCATTGGTTGGATTTGTGGAACGAGTCATATCCGGGAATGCATACCCTATCCCCGCACCATGAATCGCCTGGAGCCCTGATGCAATTTGCCGGTCGTATCTCCGTCTTTGGCGGTCGAGACGTTTCACCCCAACTTTATCAGGATACGATTACCATCGGGAAGCGGATGGCAGAGAATAATTACCTGGTGTTCTGCGGCGGTGGAAATGGCGTCATGGAAGCCATTTCCCGCGGAGTGCACGAAGGAGAGGGAACAGTGATAGGAATCATGAAGGGGATGGAAACGGGGGAGAGCAATCCCTATGTGCATATTCCTGTCTATACCAATATGGGCATCGGTCGAAATCCGCTGCTGGCCTATAACTGTGACGTGGCCCTGGCCGTGGGCGGAAAATACGGAACACTGTCCGAAATCGCCTATGCCCTGCAATGCGATAAACCGGTCATTGGTTTTCAATCCTGGCAGATTGATGGCATGATTTCGGTCAATACGATTGATGATGTTTTCAGCGAGATATCCCGGTATCTGAATGGCCATAATACGTAAAATCACTGTGACAGGACGGGTACAAGGGGTCTGGTTCCGGGCTTTCACCCGTGAAGCGGCGTGCCGTCATCGTATCAGTGGATGGGTAAAAAATATGCCCGATGGATCAGTGCAATGCCTGGCCCGGGGTTCGGAAAAGGATATGCAAGATTTTCTCCAGGAATTACACACCGGCCCGAAACGATCCAGAGTGGATTCAGTGACGGTGGAACCGTACACCGGAGAGGAAAATTTCACTACATTTTCGATTCATTATTAAATCATATGAAAATCGGACTTTGCCAAATTAATTCCACCGTCGGTGCCTTTCGGTCCAACCGGGAAAAAATCCTGTCTTCCTACCATCGTTTGGTCGAGGAAGGCGCTGACCTGGTGATCTTTCCGGAATTGATTATTTCCGGCTACCCGCCTCAGGATCTATTGTGGGAAGACGGTTTTGTAGCGGCAAATCTGAATTCCCTGGACCGCATCATGCGGGAAATGACCGTCCCGGCTATTATCGGCTATATTCGCGAAGAGAAGGGGCAGTTGTACAACGCCGCCGCCGCCATCAGCGATGGTTGCCTGGAGTACAGCTATGATAAACAGCTGTTGCCGACTTACGATGTTTTCGACGAATACCGTTACTTCAAACCCGGCACGACACCGGGTCTATGGCGGACCACCATTGCCGGTGAAACGGTCACCATCGGGTTGGAAATCTGCGAAGATTTATGGGATGACGAGTATGCCACCAAGGTCACCCAGGAATTATTACAGGAACAAGTCGATATCATTGTCAATATTTCGGCTTCTCCATTTCAGAAGAATCGGCTGAGTCACCGACTGGATATCATCAAGGACAAAGTTCGGGGGCATAACACACCATTTGTGTACTGCAATCTGATCGGAGCTCAGGATGAATTGATCTTCGATGGACAATCCCTGATATTGGATGGGAAGCAACGTCTGGTGGGGCTGGGAACACCGTTTGAGGAAGATTATGTAATTTGCGATGTAAATGGTGTAAATGACGAAATAATCATAGATAGCAATAATCGAATTGAGAATATATATGAAGCATTATGCCTGGGGGTGAAAGATTATTTCAAGAAATCCGGTCACAACGATGCGATAATCAGTCTGAGCGGCGGGATTGATTCGGCGGTGGTGGCCTGCATCGCGGCTGATGCCCTGGGAGCTGAACATGTTCATACTTTTGGATTACCATCCAAATTTTCCAGCGATCATTCACTGACGGATGCGGAACAACTGGCTGTGAATCTGGACATTGAATTTCGCACGATTCCCATTCAGGCTGCCGTTGATCAACTGGAAAAGGATTTAGCACCGATATTTGACAATCTGCCGCGATCCACCGCCGAAGAGAATATCCAGGCCCGGATTCGGGGCAATCTGGTGATGGCCATGGCCAATAAATTCGGTTGGATGGTTTTGTCGACGGGCAATAAAACGGAAATGGCCCTGGGCTACTGTACGCTCTACGGAGACATGAGTGGTGGTCTGGCTGTGATCTCCGATGTGTCGAAACAAGAAATTTATGCCCTGGCCCGGTGGATAAACGAAAGGGCCGGTTATGACCGGATTCCAGCCAATATAATTCGCAAGACACCGTCTGCGGAACTGGCTCCTGACCAGGTGGATCCTTTTGATTATTCGGTAGTGAGTCCACTGGTGGATGAAATTATCGAGAATCGAAAAGGAATTAAAGAGCTGGTGGCCCTGGGCTACGAAGAGGAATTGGTACAACATGTATCGCGGTTAATCCGGATCAATGAATTCAAGCGCCAGCAGGCTGCTCCCGGATTGCGGGTGAGTAAAAAAGCATTCGGTGTGGGCCGCCGGATACCTATCATCAACCATTACCAAGGAAATTCGGATGAATAAATATTGGTTACTACTGATAATGTTCACTGTCCTGAAAGCCCAGTCAACGCCGACACCGGCTGATTATTGGGAATCCTTATCCGAACCGGAAAAAATCGCCTTTGTGAATGGAGTCTATGCGGCCATATCCAGCGCCAAGGCCCATCATAACACGGAGGTTAAAAAACAATATATTCATCAAAAAGATTGGATTCCGCCTTATTATATTGAACGATACTACGACATCCTTGATGATTATATTTCCAAGAAAGCTGGCTATCAGTTGGAGACCATTGCCCGCACCGTCGATGCGATTTATTCCAATTATGAAAACAGAAAAATTCCTCTGATGGATGCGATTCGCGTCGCCTCCCTGTCCCAGGACGGAAAACGACAGAAAGCAAATCTGGTCTTGTACCGCTCTCAGAAAAGTCATCCCTGATCCGGGAAGCGGCGGGATGATAACAGCACCGAAGCAGGGGAGATGAGTTCATGAAAATATATATCAGTGCCGACATAGAAGGCATTACCGGCGTGACAAGCTGGAACGAAACGAACAAGGCTCATGCCGATTATGCTGAATTCCAGCAGCAGATGACGCGGGAAGTGGCGGCAGCCTGCCTGGGCTGTCTTGATGCGGGGGCAGAGGAAATCACCGTCAAGGATGCCCATGACAGCGGCCGCAATATTCTTGCCGGTCAGCTGCCACCGAAAACGAGACTGATCCGGGGCTGGAGCGGTCATCCGCTGGGAATGGTTCAGGACTTAAATGATTCCTTCGATGCTGTCATGATGATCGGGTATCATTCCCGGGCCTTCAGTAATCGCAATCCGCTGGCTCATACCTGGAGCAACTCCAGGATTGCATGGATGAAGCTTAACGGAGAATGGCTATCGGAATTTGCCATGCACATGCTGGCGGCGGAAACGATAGGAGTACCGGTGGTACTGGTTACAGGTGACCAGGGGCTGGTTGAGGAAGTGGAACAATGGAATTCCCATATCATGACGGTGGCCGTAAAAGAGGGCCGGGGCGATTCCACCATCAACATTCATCCCGATCTGGCCGTCCAGTTGATACAGCGGGCCGCGCATGATGCCCTGAAAGTTCCCCGTGAAAATTTCCATGTTTCGTTACCGGAATCCTTTCGCCTTGAACTTTGCTTTAAACATCATCAGCAAGCCTACCGCGCCAGTCATTATCCTGGTGCCATTGTTGTGGATGACCATACCGTAGCTTTTAGCAACAGCGATTACCATGAAATTCTGCGGTTCCGGTTTTTTGCCCTTTAGTCCGTGATCCGATCTTTTCGTTTACTTAAAAACCAGGCCTTTACCTTCTTTTTTATCGGGAATGCCATTTCCCTGATCGGTTGGGGCTTTAATTTTATCGCCGTGGGCTGGATTATCCTGGATCGTACCGGATCCGTGCTGGCTCTGGCGAAGATCAATATTGTGGCCACCTTGCCCGGACTGGCCATCGCTATCTATGCCGGCAGTATTATCGACCGGATGAACCGCAAACATTTGCTGGTATTTCTGGATATCTTCCGGTTGGTGTCCGTGATAGCGGTTCCCATTCTCATGTGGCTGGGATATTTCGCCATCTGGCATTTGTACGCCATGGCCTTTCTCATCGGATTGGGGAGCAGCATGTTCTGGCCCACGGCCGCCGCCTATACCCAGGAAATTGTACACAGCAAAGATTATCTGGCGGCCAACAGTCTCCTATCGGCTTCCTATCAGACTGGTTCTCTCCTGGGGTCGGCCCTGGGGGGATTTGTGATTCACTGGTTCGGTGTGGAAATTGCCCTGCTCACCGATGCCGTTACTTATTTTTTGTCGGCTCTGTTGATCGGAATATCGCGGCACCAATCTACGGTAACGATCCAGCAACAGGAGGGAACCTGGGAAACATTCCGTAAAGGATTCATCTTCATTCGGCAGGAAAAAGTATTATTTGCCTATGGTGTACTCATCGTTTTTGCCGATGTTGCTATCTGGGGGAATTTTGGTATCCTGACGATTACCTATTCAAAGGATGTGTTACTGGCCGGGGCCCGGGGCTTTGGCCTGCTGGACGGCTTTTACGGGATCGGTGCCCTGCTTTCCACCTTTTTCGCTCTCCAACTTGCTGAACGGTGGGCTCGGAAATATCTGTTGCTGGTATATTATTTTCTAGCCGGACTCATGTGCCTCCTGCTGCCCCTGTATCCCGTTCTGGGAATCGGGATGGGATTGTATCTGGTGATGGGTTTAGCCAATAATTCGGCCCGGATTCAATCTAGGACCATTCTGATGGAACAGGTACCTAATGCCGTTATGGGTCGCTTTCAAATGATTAACGGTGTCATTACCCGAATCCTTATTATTTTCAGCGCCATGTTTTGTGGCTGGGTCGTGGATGTGCTTGGTGTTATTGCAGGGATTCGCCTGACCGCGATCTGGTTTTGGATCAGCATGATTGGAATTCTATGGATTGCACGATTTCGACCGGAAATATTTTTGCACCAGCGGGAGAGATAATTCACACCAATAAGTATTGTCCGGTGATCATCCCGCCAGTAATTTTTCAGATCATTAAGAAAGAAAAATGAAAAAAACCATTTTAATCCTTATTGTTTTTTTCCTTCAACTCAACGCCCAGGATGGCCGCAGCGTAAAGGGGTCTGTCGGAGCAGTGACTATTGATGGAAAAATCTGGAATCAAATTGCCCTGCGCCCTGTCATTCCTGTGGGAAAATTTGGAGTAGCCCTGGATTTAATCATATACATGGATGATCAGGGAAATATCAGGAAAGATGAATGGGATTTTTCCAACCCTGAAGCCGGATTCAATACCCTTGTGGACAAGATTTATTACATTCGATATGGACATCCCAGCGATCCTCTCTATGCCCGGTTGGGAGCACTTGATAATGTCACCCTGGGCTATGGAATTCTGTTGTCGGGTTATGCCAATACTATGGAATATCCCCAGGAGAAGAAAGTGGGTTTGGATTTGCGAATCAGACGGTCACGACTGGCCGTTCAGGGCATGACCAGTGACATCAACGAACTGGGCGGTCTGGTAGGTGTCCGGTTTGAATCACCGCTCCTCTTCGGTATTCCCATGGGTATTGCCCTGGTTGCGGATCGGAATCAATACCTGGGTTTAAAGGATCAGGATAATGACGGCTACCCGGACTGGGTGGATGATTTTCCAGATAATAAAAGACTTTACCGCGACACGGATGGCGATGGACTGTCTGATTTCGATCCTGCCGAACTAGATATCGATGGAGATGGTATTACCGATACATTGGATAGTAGGATTCCCGGCTGGACCATGGATCCCTTTGTCCTGGATACGGATATATTCAAGAAATCGGATCCCATCAATGTGAACCGCCAATCCAATGCCGTGGCAGCCATTGCCCTGGATGCCGGATTGCCGGTATTCGATGATAAACATTTCAGCCTCCGTATTTATGTCCAGGCGGCTCAACTAATCGGAACCACCATCGACCCAGCCACGGGGAATGATCAGGCTCTGGGCCTGGGTCTGGTCCCGTTGGGATTGTGGGCGAAATTCGGTCCTGCACGCCTGAATCTTGAATACCGAACCACACCCACCGGTCGCTTTGAATTCGGCTACTGGAACCGGGCCTATGACCTGGAACGTGCCATTTTTGTGCAGACTTCCGCCGGTTCGGCTCAAATCCAGACCAAGGAAGCAGGATTGGGGATTTACGGGAATTCAAGCGGTGTCTATTCCCGCCTGCAGGTGAATGTAGGACCCCTGTTTAAAGTGACCGCCCAGTATCAGACTTTATCTGGGGAGGTATGGAATGTGGCGCAGGGAGATTTTGAGAAAACACAATATCAGAATTTCTTTGCCGAAGCCGGTTTGCTTAAATCCATATCGAAACTGAAATATGCCACCCTGTTTTTACAGCAGCGTAACGTTCCCAATATTTTTCAGTATGAACCCAATGAAAGCACGCTGCAAGGGTACAAGATCGGCCTTGAAATGGGTGGTGGTGTGATCCTCAACTATGTATACCGGAAGACATTCCGTGACCTGAACGGTGATGGTGATGTGCGTGACCGGGATGAGACCATAAATACGACTTCCATCGAAACATCCTTTGCTTTTTAAGCCTATGAAGCCCAAAGAAATTCGTCAATCCTTCATCCGCTTCTTCGAAGAGAAGAACCATAAATTTATTCGCTCTTCTTCGGTCGTCCCCATTGATGATCCGACACTGCTCTTCACTAACGCCGGAATGAATCAGTTCAAACCCATTTTTCTGGGTGAAAAACCACCGACCCACCAACGGGCGGTCAATAGTCAAAAATGTATCCGGGTTAGTGGGAAACACAATGATCTGGAAGAAGTAGGCGTTGACACTTTCCATCATACATTCTTTGAAATGCTGGGCAACTGGTCTTTCGGTGATTATTATAAATCCGAAGCGATTCAATGGGCTTGGGAACTGGTAACGCAAGTCTGGAACCTGGACAAGGATCGCCTGTGGGCGACAGTCTATGAAGACGATGATGAAGCCTTTGATCTCTGGTTGGAGGTTACCGATATTGCACCAGACCGGGTACTGCGGTGTGGGAAAAAGGATAATTTCTGGGAAATGGGAGCAACCGGCCCCTGCGGACCCTGCTCTGAAATTCACTATTATATCGGATCCGATCCGGCCCGGCAATCGGCAGCAGGCGTGAATCATTCCGACGAATACTGGGAATTATGGAATCTGGTATTTATTCAGTTCCATCGTGACGAAATGGGGACGCTTCATGATCTTCCCGCCCGGCACGTGGATACGGGAGCCGGCCTGGAGCGGATTGCAGCCGTGATGGCAGGGAAAACGTCCAATTACGATACGGATTTATTCCAACCGATCATTCATGCGTTGGAATCGTTATGCGGACAATCATACCGCGATAATCCCGTTCCCTTTCGTGTCATTGCCGATCATATTCGGATGCTGACATTTTCCATCGCGGATGGAGCCATGCCCAGTAACGAGGGTCGGGGATACGTCCTGCGGCGCATCCTACGACGGGCCGCCCGATTTGGGCGCAATCTGAACATCAGTGAGCCCTTTCTTTTCCGGCTGGTGTCCATTGTCGGTGATATGCTGGGCGAAGATTATCCTGAAATCATTGATCGCCGGAAACATGTGGAAAATGTCATCAAGGCGGAAGAGGAATCCTTCAATAAGACGCTGGACCGGGGTCTGGGGCATTTTGAACGCATTATCAGTCACTTGGAAGGCCGGCAAATTCCCGGTGAAGAAGTATTTCGCTTATACGATACCTATGGGTTTCCCGTGGATTTGACGGAATTGATTGCCCGGGAAAAAGGATTGACCATCGATCGGGAAACATTTGAAGAGCAGATGGCCCGACAGCGTAAACGGGCCAAGGAAGCAGGGAAATTTAAAGCGGATACGCAATCAATTGACTGGGTGATTGCATCGAAAGGTGAGGATTCCCGGTTTACCGGATATGATACTACACAGGGGGAAAGCAGGCTGCGGCGTTATGCCATCGTCGATGATAAAATGTGGCTGGTCCTGGATGCGACACCCTTCTATGCCGAATCGGGAGGTCAGGTTGGTGATACGGGCAGTATTACCAATGATGGAATAGATCTGCAGGTTGTGGATGTGCGAAAAGATCAGGATACCTTCATTCATATCTGTGAAGGAGATTTTGATGAACGATGGGCCGACAAACCTCTCCGCTGTCGTGTGGATGGGAAACGGCGCAATGCCATTCGCATGAATCATACCGCTACCCATCTTCTGCATAAAACATTGAAGAATGAACTGGGGGATCATGTCCATCAGGCCGGATCACTGGTGGGACCGGATTACCTGCGTTTTGATGTGACGCATTTTGAAAAAATCAATGCCGATGAAATTGCCCGGGTGGAGTGGGCGGTCAATGAAGAAATTCAGAAGAATATCCCGGTGGCTACGGAAATTAAATCCTTCGATGAGGCCCGGGAATCCGGTGCCGAAGCGCTGTTTGGCGAAAAATATGGGGATGAAGTTAGGGTCATTACCATTGGGGATTATTCCAAGGAATTATGTGGCGGAACCCATGTCAACCGCACCGGTGATATCGGATTGTTCAAAATTATTGAGGAAACGTCGCTGGCAGTGCATCCACCCAGCCCAAGCAAGACCAATTCTTTGGGCCGTGTTGCCGCTTCGCTTCCCTGAAATTCTTCAGGCCCATCCATTGAAACCCAATGATTACTTCCGGCTTTTCCGGTAAATGTAACCCCTTTTATCTGGATGATCTCTGCTTTCATTATGATCTCAATTTTCAATTACCTGTTGTATATAAAACACGCA
>JBHHUC010000126.1:0-2364 GCA_046861395.1 Fidelibacterota bacterium | reverse complement strand
TATAACTGTTAGCGTTCAACCCTGCTGCAGTCTCGATCATATTGGAAAGGTCAGAATGCAGATCATCAAGAATATCCGAGAAATCCTGATATAGTTGCCCGCCGACCCAACCATAAGCTGATATTAACACTTCCACAATATCCAAGCTTGTCCATCCCCAATCGACTTGCCAATCGGGACCTGCCCTCACGTCGTTTCGAAAATGGTCCACGACCTCTTGGGTATTGTTTCCTTCGAAATCTGCCACCGGTGCGCCCTGAAATGGAGCTCCCAATGTTAAAACTCCTTTTAAATTGGCGAGGTCATAAATATCCGGATTCCCATCTCTGGTGGCCGATTCCAGATATTTGGCCATTAATCCACCCAGTGAATGTCCGATAAATATCCAGTCATCATTCTGCGCGTCATTAAGGAGGGGATTGATGACCGTAGCTAATTCATCCAGGTGATTAAGTCCGGGTAAGTCAGGGCTTATGGTTTCAGTAAAAACACCTTCATCCTCTAAAGCGGTAGGAGTGCCAGTATTAATCCAGGATTCACCAGATGAACCATAACCATGAAGGAAAAGCCCTTGCCGCATTGTTGATTGTCCGTTTACTAATACCGTTGTAGCTAGCAGTAAAAATACTAAACGTTTCATTGGTATACTCCTTATATTTCCTGATGTTGAATTGATATATTGCTTCGCGTTTCTATGGTTTTTGCAATTATATCCCGTTCACCGTTATGGTTTGTGGCAATATTGTAGGTGATAATCTGGACGGGGAAAGGCATCCCGGAGATCAAATCATAACTAAGTAGCGTTACCTGGTCTAAATTACCTTGAGTATCGTACATCGCACGACGTTGTATTCGCCCGGTTTTGGTATTCACCACCATCTTGACCAGGAATTCTCTTTCTTGGGAATGTTTGGTTTTTACAACTAAAATTTCATAATCACCAAGTAGTCGAAAATTTACGCCTTCCTGCATGAGGTGATTCATGATATCAGCTTTCATATCTGCTGAGTCGGAGGACATAGTGTAACCCAAGTAGTAGGCAATACTATCAATGCTGATTAAATCCGTATCCAGCTTTAACGAATCTGCCGGGTAAGGGTAAGTGGCAATAATCGATCCATCTGTTGCATAACTTGTATAGGTGCCGTCTTTTAATTCAAACGCAACTTTCGATTTGTGATCAGGGTGAAACGGATTAGTTTCATCCTTCACCTGATTCCACATATCCATGGGCATGGGAATGTCCGCGTTTCCTTCCAACCAATCTGTCCGAATACCAATATATCCGCTATCGTCAATTGTGAAGGTAGTGTGCGTATTGGCGTAATCCACTAAGTACTCTGCCTCACCTTCGGTTGTTTTTCCACGCCCTGCTCTGCCAATAATATGATTCGGCCAGCGGGTTGAAGTTGTGACGGTTTCCTGATCATACTCCATACGAAACAGCGGAATATTGAGTTGTTCGTTGTCTGTTTCCACTCCTGTCACATTCGGTTTCTCAAACTCACAACCTCCGATGGCCATGATACCAATGGCCAGGCAGGACGTGAGCATGAAAAAAGTCAGTGTCTTCTTCATGGTTCCTCCGTTAGTTTCGGAGGACGATCCTCAGCGTGTGGCGGGGCATTTCTTCCATGCTCTCCGGTACGGATGAATGACCCGCCGGGGGATCGTCCTCACGGTTTATTTAATGAGCGCCATTTTCATAATTCGCCCGGTTGTTTTTTCATCCCGTTCCCGGGCATATTGTATGCGCACAAAATATATTCCGCTGGCATAGTTTTCCATTTGCATCCGGAACTCATAAGCGCCGGGTTCCAGTGTGTTTTTTTCTATACGGTGTACTTCCCGGCCTAACAGATTGTAAATATTGATGGTCACGGTTCCCCTTTCCAGAACCCGGACGGGTATTAAGGTAGCAGCGTTAAACGGATTGGGGTAGTTTTGCGTCACCATAAAGCCCTCCGGTACCGGGACCGACCAGGTGAAAACGGTGTCTGTCGCCAGGGCCCGGTCCTGACGGACCAGATGGGCGTAAAACCGGTAATCACCCCCGGTTTCCAGAGGTGTTTTGACACGGATCGAACGATCCGCAAAAGACACGGTATTCTCCGGCACGTTGCCCGAGGGCAAAACGGTTACAATATTGGATGTGGTTGTGTCAAGTGCATAGGGCGTTTCCAGGTGAAACATAACGGAATAAAAATCATGGCTAAAATCGGGGACAACTTCTGTCATCGATGTGTAATGCAACGATCTAACAATTTCCGCCCGCACCATTCCGTTCCAGCCGCTTAGTGTTGTATGATTATCCAGTTGAATATCCGCCAATGAATTCCAGGAAAAATAAAGATTTGTGTCCTG
>JBHHUC010000071.1:0-9275 GCA_046861395.1 Fidelibacterota bacterium | reverse complement strand
ATCACTGACAATATCTTCACTTTCATTCACACCTGTCATCAGGGTAACATAGGCATAAATTCCCTGCCCCTTTATGTCGTGAGGGAAGCCCACCACTGCCGCTTCGGCCACACCATTCGCTTTTCCGATGGCACCTTCCACTTCCGCCGTACCGATACGATGTCCCGACACATTCAATACATCATCGACGCGGCCGGTAATCCAATAATAGCCGTCTTTATCCCGACGGGCGCCATCACCGGTAAAATAATATCCCGGATACATGGCGAAATAGGTTTGTTTAAACCGTTCGTGATCTCCGTATACAGTTCGCATCATCCCCGGCCAGGCGACTTTGATGGCCAGCAGACCGGATACATCATTACCCTCGATTTCCTTACCATCATCGGTGAGGAGAACCGGTTGAATTCCGAAAAATGGTAATGTGGCCGAACCCGGTTTTAGGGGTGTTGCACCCGGCAGAGGTGTGATAAGAATTCCGCCCGTCTCCGTTTGCCACCAGGTATCTACAATGGGACATTTATCCTTTCCTACAATGGAATAATACCATTTCCATTCCGGTTCCTTGATGGGTTCACCAACCGTACCTAGCAACCGCAAACTGCTCAGGTCATGTTTTTCAACCCACTGATTCCCTTCTTTCATGAGGGCCCGAAGGGCCGTAGGAGCGGTATAAAAAATATTGATTTTATGCTTATCCACGATTTCCCAAAAGCGACCGTAATCTGGGTAATTGGGAACACCTTCAAACATGACAGAAACCGCCCGATTGGCTAACGGACCGTATACAATGTAGGAATGTCCTGTGATCCAGCCGATATCCGCGGTACACCAGTAGATATCGCCTTCATGATAGTCAAAAATCATTTCGTGGGTATAGGATGTATAAACCAAATAACCTCCGGTTGTATGTAAGACACCTTTTGGTTTCCCGGTGGAACCGGACGTATATAATACAAACAAGGGATCTTCAGCATCCATCCATTCAGGAGGACAGGTTGGGTCGGCTTCCGCCATGGCTTCTTCCCACCAGATATCTCTACCCTCTTTCATGGATACGTCCTGGCCCGTCCGCCGCACAACGAATATATTCTCTATAGAGGGCGTTTGTGCAACCGCTTTGTCCGCATTGACTTTCATGGGGATATTTAATTTTGTTCCCCTTACGCCAGTATCCTGAGTAATCAGGACTTTGCACTGGGAATCATTGATCCGATCCCTAAGGGAATCGGCACTGAAAGCACCGAAAACAACGGAATGAACTGCTCCGATCCGGGCACAGGCCAACATGGCGATGGGTAATTGTGGAATCATTTGCATATAGAGGCACACCCGATCCCCTTTTTCTACGCCATGGGATTTTAATACATTGGCAAATTTCTGGACTTCACCCAGTAGTTCCCCGTAGGTAAATGTTTTTGAATCCTTTGGATCATTCCCTTCCCAGATGATGGCAGTCTTATCTTCCTGCCCGGCTTCAACATGACGGTCCAGGCAATTATAACTCACATTCAGTTTTCCCTTTTCAAAAAAGGTAATATCGGCATTGACAAAATCATAAGACATGACTTTGGAATACGGTTTAAACCATGAAATTCGGGATGCAACTTTATCCCAGAATTTTTCCGGACCAGAAACGGATTCCCGATAAAGTGTGCGATATTCATCCAAGGACTTAATCCAGGACGGGTGTTCGGTGGCTGGTGTATAAACTTCTTGTGACATGAGTTCCTCCGGTATCGGTATAGGTACGTTTCATAGGGTTGTTTTACAGTCTAAAATTACATGGCCCAATGATTGGAATACAATCTAACAAGACTAAACAATCCTCTTTAGTGATTATCACGGAAGCGATAAACAATTTTTGTTGGTTCGGAAATGGTAAAGCGCTGGGTACCGATTACGGTACTGCCCCGTTTTACGACTAATTTATGCTCCCCTTCTTCCAGAAACAATATGACGCGTTTTTCGGCCCATTCAACATCATCAATGCTGTATCGAAGATTTTTTTCCCGCGATACGAATTTTACTTTATACAACGGCCGAAAGGTGAAGGTCAATTCGGCACGTGCAGCCTCCTGGATCATGGTTCGGTAATGAATCGGTGCATAGTCTTCCTTTCTCAAATCAAACTGATGCGGTCCCGGTGTAAGCAGAAGATTAAACTGAGGCGAATTCCCTATAGTACGACCATCAATCTGCACTCTCGCCTCCGAAGGATAGGTCACAATTGACACACTGACCTGGGCTCTCACCATTGTAATTATCATTGCAATTACAAGAATTTTCATTCCACCAGCTCCAGATCACGGCTAAGAACCCAGCCAGAGAATTCTTCCCGTATTGATTTTTCCAAATCAACGTATTCCACGTAACCGAACATGCGGTCACCTGAGACTTTGGTTGCAATAAACATCTCACCCTGGGCCAGAAACATTTGTATGGGGGAACCATTTTCGGGTCCCACGCGAAATGGAACCAGATCGGACTTTACCCGGAACAAATTACCCCGTCCTGCAAATTCGGCACTGACCCCTAATTCGATGTCAAGGTGGATTCGGTTGTTCTGGGCCGCGGGAATACGTTCCAAATAATCGGTAAATTGTTTCTTCGTGGTTACCCGGACAAATAATTCCGAATCGCCGATGATCGTTTTATTTAATTCACAGCGGAAAAAACCGATGCTGTCCGTTTTCAGAGTAACATAAGTGCGATTTGAATCGGCGATACTTACCGTCGCTCCAGGAATCGGGTTACGATTGATCCGATTCACAACAATGCCTTTTATAACGATTGGATTCAAACGTACAACCATGGGATTGACAATGAAAATCCCCGGTTCCGGTATATGAAAAAATTGTTCTGCAATTTCAAAATCATCACCGATGGGTTCCAGACGAATGACATTATCAAAATTTGCAGCACTGAAGTTACTGAGAGGCATGACTAGCTTGATGGTATCCTGCGGTTGGAATGTGCGCTCAAAAACAGGTGTGGCCATCTTCCCTTTCTGGAAAATGCTTACTTTATAGGCATTGGGTTGTTTCTCCAGTACAACTAATGGAATCATCAGTGTAATGGCATTGTAGGTATAACGTACTGATACATTGGGTGCATTCAGGGAACGAATCGGTTTATCAATGACGAGTGGAGCAAATACACAACCATAACTATAGAACAAGGTTATGTAACACGTTGCTGTTTTCAGTTTATTCCACATGCTTCCCATGGATGAATTTAGTGAAGTTCCCGTCTATATTCTTATGTACCGCCACCATGACAATGCGGGCTGTACAGGCCAGATGTTGTGACTCATCCCGACTTTCGGCATACGCATCAATGTGTATAGTAATGGAAGATTTTCCGGCCGCAACCACATGTCCCGCAAAAGTAACCCATTCCCCGGCATAAATGGGATGGCGGAATTCCACCTCCTCAATTACGCGTGTAACAGCTCCCCAGGCCTGCGTACCTTTGAGGAAACGATAGGCGACCTTGGCTGCTGCCATGTCCATCCAGGAAACCAATTGTCCCCCAAACAAGGTCCCAACGTTGTTGATCTGATGAGGCATGACCAGTTGAGAATAATGGGCTTTAATTGACATCCTACCTCCTGAAAAAAGAAAACCCCGTTGAATTACCCTCGAGAAAAACTTTTTTCCCTGAAGAGCACGCCGAATCAACGGGGCTATCTTATGTTATGTTGAAATTAAATCGGTGAAGTGGTATTCGTTTCCTTTGTGTCAACCTTCGAATCCTGGGGCATCGCTTTCGATGTTTCCTTTGCACTACCCGGATGGTTCGAACATTTTCCTTCCAACGGATCACAACTATGAGCTGTTTTCGTCGTTTTTGCCGTCTTCGTGGCGCAGCATCCGGCCGATTTTGTCTTCGTGGAGCAGGATTTATCCCCGCCTCCGGCGAAAGCAAAACTTGCCAGCAGAAACAGTGCGATAACAGTCGTAAATAAATTTTTCATTCAGATTTCCTTTTGATTATGCGTTTGAACCTCGCCGTAATATTGGATGAAAATGGTATGTAAGGCAATGATAATTTTCAACTGGCGGTATAAAAATACCTCATTCACTTGTTTGAGAGGAGAAATGTGTACATTTCATTCCCTGTCATTGCAATCTATTTTCACAGTTTGTTAATAGTACACTTCATCACCACGGTTGGCAATGCGAATTCCTTCTTCTTCATCGACCTGTCGTAATAACCACAGACCAATCAGGAAAAACACAAGCACAATCGACACGCCGGCTCTTTGAGAGTGGAAGGCACTGGTCAGCAGACCCAGGATCATGGGTCCCAAGAAGGCTGTAGCCTTGCCGGAAAAGGCAAAAAATCCAAAAAACTCATTTTCCTTGTCAGGAGGAACAAAACGACCCATGAGAGAACGACTGGCCGCTTGGTTGGGTCCAGAAAAGATACCAACGAGAATGCCGGCTAGCCAGAAATATGTTTTGGAAGGTGCGAAGATGGCCAGAAATGTGGCACAGATTAATGCCCATAAACTGAAATTTATTGTCCTCTTTCCACCGGATTTATCATCCATGAAACCCATGACAAAAGCACCCAGGCCGGCCGTAATATTCAAAACAATCCCGAATAGCATGATTTCCTGAAAAGTAAATCCGAATGTCCCGGCAGCATAAATCCCACCGAAAGCAAAAATTGTCACTAATCCATCATTGTAAAATAAGCGGGCCACCAGCAGTTTTACAATTTCATTGAAATGTTTTATCTCATGAAATGTAGTGTAAAGTTGTTTGAAACCAGAACTGATGACGGGAACACCTTTGGGATTCATGGTAGATTTATCTTCCCGCACAAAGATAAAAATGGGAATGGAAAACAGAGCAAACCAGAGGGCCACCAGCAGATTGGTTGCCCGAATGTTATTTCCTACCTTATTGGCTTTTTCCCAGAGATCATATCCCAGCATGGCATTAAGTTTGTCAACGGTATCGCGGGAAAATGTTGACATCTCTCCTTCTTCCGATAGAACCCTGATCCCGGTGGCCATTGCATATTCATCCATGGATATTCCGCGGACTTCATACCGCTCACCATTGAATTCGAACACCTGATAGCCGGTTGTACTTTCAATTTCGGATAGTGCCAGGGAAGCCCATTCGGTCTTTTCTCCTGCTTCCGGTAATGAACTGGTCTGGACCTGACCGAAAGAGGGTTTGATCGGATTCACAAACAGGATCATGGCCAAAAACATGGCCCCCAGTCCGCCGACATACCCCAAGGACCAGCCGTAACCCGAGATTCGGCCTATTCTGTTCTTGGGTGCAATGTCAGGCAAAAAAGCATTATAGAATACACCACCAATCTCAAACGCAATATTTCCAATGACGAACCATACCAGTGCTTTCATCATCTGACCCGGATAGGCCCAGTACAGCATGGCCGATCCCAGTACTGCCAGGACGGTAAACAGGAATAAAAAGAGTTTCCGGTATCCACCACGGTCAGCGATGGCCCCTATTATCGGCGACAGAATTGCCACCGTGATGGCCGTAATGGATACAGCCCGCGACCATAATTCCGTTCCGATAATTTCATTCGGTGCAATGGCTTTGGTGAAATACGTCGCATAAATGAATGTGACGATCAGGGTTGTATAAGCGGAATTGGCAAAATCATACATAGACCAGGAAAAGATGGCCAGCTTATGTCTCGCATTCATCATTAGACCCTCCTACCTTACCAGGATTGAAAAAAGGTTGTAAGTGTTAACCATCCCCCCCGGATTGTCGTTTCATTACGAATAAATATAGAGGTACGAATTCCAAATTCCAACTCGAATAAAAAAGGCCAGAAAGCATGTCTGGGGTCGTGATTGTACCACACCACAGCCAGCGCCAGGCTGGATTTTAATTGGCGGGTATCATACCCCGTATGATGTTGCATATACCGGTCCCATTCCGGAAATGCCGACCAATAGTAATCCCTGCTCTTCCAATAGATATTTCCGTAAATCAATCCATCCAGGAATCCCGAACCAAGTGTAAATACCGACCGGAATGTATTATTAATTTCATAACCGCGACGGTAATAATATTTTTTACCTATCTGATTAATTAGCGTATCCGGATACCAGATTTGTGTCGGGAAAAATACCAGCGACGTATTCAACGATTCTTTGGTGGCCATTCCGAAACTCAGACGATTACTCAATTCCCACCGCCGCATACCCCGTATGGTGTTGAAACCGAACAGAACAAATGGTTTAAATTGTGTCACACCAGTCCCAAGCGGTATTTGAAATTCTTGTGTTATTGGTTCCGGGAAGACCGTATCCATTAGATAGGAACCCTGTGTTTGCCCCAGTGGCAAAATAAGTTGAAAGCCGGTGTACAATTCAAATCGGGTTGTGGGATTTCTCCAGGAAGGTTCACCGGCCACCAGGAATTTAAACTCAACCGAGAAATCACTAAATCCCTGCCGGGTTATTTGTCGTGGATAATAAAAGTTGAACAGATCATCAATAGTGATCCGGCTGGTATCGTTGGCCGCAAATGGGTTGTAGTCCTGACCAAAGATTCCATTACCAACCGGGTCATTTCCTCCTTCCAGGGCCCAGAGAACGGAATTGGGGCTGTCCCAGGTATAGAATTTATCATAGACGACCTGCAATAGAGGCCAGATACCATCTCCATTTGATATCAGTGCTGTGTTATCGAGTATCGTTTCCAACCCTGTTTTTGCCGCCTGATGGTACGAGAGCCAGTCGCCATCGGCCGATACCGGATCACCGTGCCACGTTCCTGACTGTCGTAGTGTTCGGTGAATTACCGGTAATTCAATTGTCCAGTTAATGCGATCCGTCGTCCCGTACACAATCCGGATTATAGTTTGGCTGGTCGTGATTGTCCGGGATAAATCAAAGGTTCCACCTACGGTAATGGGACCGGTAAAGAAATCCGTGGAATAATCGGGGAGGGAATCCAGCCCATACAGTGGAGCCGTGACCGCATTGAAAGTACGCATGATGTTTCCCACCGTAAACGAAGAAGTGGCAAACAAGGAATCCAGATCGTAGAGATCATAGGGACTGGCATAGTAGCCATCTATGAGAAAATCCTGGTCGAAATATTGTTTGCCGTAATCCTGAATTTGGAAAGACTGCCCTTTTATCCCGGACTGGCCTTGCGGGCCGATCCATGTTCCGGTCTGCCAGGATTGACGAGTGGAAACCTGAAAGACATGGGCCGGGACGGATAATTGCAATTGGCAGAATATGATAACAGGAGTCAGAAATACAATGGGATATACGTACCGCACCGTGACAACGTCTAATACAGGAGAAATTGTTTTCTGAAATGGGCAAATTTCAAGACATCATGAAACCAGAGCGGCGGTAAATAATCAGCCGGCTTCCCTTTTACCGTGAATTGCCGCAATAGATCATAACCGAAGAGTTTGTCAATATAATCTCCTTCGGCCCATTGGAATTCCCGGGGATATAATTGGTGCGCAACAATGATAATCGCCGTAGCCGTGGCTATGGGATCGAAAGCCAGACGATCGGTAATTCTGAGTTCCAATCCACTGCACTCTGTATTCAGATATTGGGGAATTATTTTTTCACCCTGACGCATCCGCGGTGTGAATCGGATTCGTCGGAATTCGACGCCTTCCAGAGACAATTCATCCAGTTTCTCCAGGATATGGAGACTGGAAATCCAGGGCGCTCCAAAACGTAGATAGGGTTTATCCGTACCATGTCCCACGTTCAGGTTCGTACCACGCAATAATCCCATGCCGGTGAAAGCCAATAAAGCTTCCAGGGAGGAAATATCAGGATAGGGTGAAACAAAGGGAATTCCCGTATCATCCTGCCACATTCCCCGCTTCCAGTTCACGTTGGGAATGATGATTAAATCCACCCGGGCGGAATTTCTGGCCCAACCCATTTCATTTACCATTAATAAATATTCTCCCGGTGTGAAACCGTGCCGAATGGGAACCAGATGATACCCCTCAAAGGATTGAAACGCCGGCCGAACCACCGGTCCGTCCACTTTCAAACCACCCAGTGGATTGGGTCGGTCCAGTACATAAATGGGAATATTATAGCTGGCGCTGGCTTCGAATATTTTTGTCGCAGACGTCATATAAGTGGTATAACGAATGCCGGAATCCACCAAATCAATTACGATAGCATCAATATCCTGAAAGGTCCATTCGGGAGGCATGATATTGCGGCCGAAGATGTCAATAATCCGTGCTCCTGTGACCGGGTCGTATAAATCCTTTCCTACCAGTTTGAGACGATCATTGTCTTCCGCAAAAAGACCGTTTTCTGGGACATAAATATATTTCACGGTGATATCTGGCTGGGTCTGTAAAACATCCAAGATGTGTCGTCCCTGATTGTCCAACGACCCGGGGCCACAGCTGACGGCAATACGTTTCCCCCTCAGCGGGCTGAAATCCATCTGCTCCAGCATATCCAGTCCACAGAACACTTTCTTCATAAAAATCAGGTTAGGCACATCAAGGATGTGCGAATATTTATAACCGCTGTCAATTCCCTCCTGAGCAGTCAATAATCCCAGTAGCAGAAGTGCGATCGGTCTCATTTCTTTATCCACCTCCCGCTATAATGAATGAGATTCACGACAGCGACATTGACGGCAACGGCACACGCAATAAACCACGTCCAGGCCAGGCCTGTTTGTTTCAGGTATAATACAATCAATAAACTACTCAACAGGCCGACTATCAATATTCCTGAAGTATATCGGGCTTTCTGCCGGGATAAAATAAAGAGTCCCAGTAGTCCGCCATACGTAAAGGATGCGATTTGGAGTCCCAGAATAACGATGGCCGTATTTCCTTCGTCAAATATCAGCGCAATACCCATTAATACAACCGCCCAGAATAAGGATATGAACCGGGAATTCTTCAAGGTCGCCGGTATATGCCAATCCGATACGGTGGACGATGCCAATGAATTGATGCTGCTGCTTAAGGTTGACATGGCGGCGGACAGAACACCTGCAAAGAGGATTCCCTTGACGCCAACCGGCAGGGCTTCCATGATAAAGGTTGCCAGTTCCCGGTCTTTTTCCATCGGCATTCCCCCGAAATACACATAAATCAGAGAGCCTGCCAATAGAAATACAGAAAATTGAATGGTAACAAAAATTCCGCTGCCGATCATGGCTTTCCGGGCTGATGAAATATTGCGTGTTCCCAGGACGCGTTGTACCATGAGGTAATCCGCCCCATGAGATGCAAATGACAGGAAAGCT
>JBHHUC010000125.1:0-2388 GCA_046861395.1 Fidelibacterota bacterium | reverse complement strand
GGATTTCGACTGCTTCGGCATACGTAATGCGCGGGAAAGGCGGGACAATGCGTTCCAGTTTGGAAATATCGCGTTCCAGCGTTTCCAGTTCAGTGCGATTGTGTTCCAGCACCTGTTGAATGATATATCCAATGAGTTTCTCGGCCCAATCCATGTTTTCATCCAGTTCACAGTAAGCCATTTCCGGTTCCAGCATCCAGAATTCCGTTAGATGGCGCCGGGTTTTGGATTTTTCCGCCCGGAAGGTGGGACCGAAGACATAGATTTTTCCCAGCGCCATGGCACTGGCTTCACCGTATAATTGTCCGCTTTGGGTGAGGTAGGCCGAACGATCGAAATAATCCACAGCAAAGAGATTGGTCGTCCCTTCCACCGCATTGGCTGTGAAAATGGGCGAATCCACCAGTATAAAGCCGTTATTGTCGAAAAAATCACGGGCGGCCTTGATCACCCGATGCCGAACCCGCATAATGGCCGATTGTTTCTTTGAGCGCAACCAGAGATGGCGGTGATCCATGAGGAAAGCAGTGCCATGTTCTTTCGGTGAAATGGGATAGTCCTCCGCAATCTGCAGAACTTCAATATGTTTCACCAACATTTCGTATCCCCCAACGGCCCGGGGTTCTTTCTTGATAGTTCCGGACAAAATAACGGACGACTCCTGGGTCAGGGTGTTTTCCAGATCAAATACGAGGGGATCCACTTCCGCTTTCACGACAACGCATTGCAGGAGTCCGGTCCCGTCACGAAAAATCAGAAACCAGATTTTACCGATGCTGCGTTTATTATAGACCCATCCACGGACAGTTACTTCCTGCCCCTCCCATTGCGGTAAATCCGCAATTGTAGTGATGTTCATTTTATTCCTTTCTCTGCATCACCAGGATGCCACAATTTCATCTAAAATTTCCACGGCAATCTGATTGACTGCCACCCGGGTGGCAAATTCCCGCGGTTCACCCACCTCATCATCATCATCCCCGTCAATGAGGCCATCGCCATCATTATCAACATTATCAGTACTGATATCGCCGCTCACACCATAGGCTCCCCAGCCGGTATAGGTTTTTTTCAGCAGGACCACATCCTTGACGGCATCATACCATTCCAGTTCCATTTTGATGGTCAGACGATATTCCTGCACCGATTCCTCCCGGGTGAAGGTATGCACCTTGTCGGCAACGGAAACGATGGTACCGCGCAGGATGGAATCGGCCTGATCTTCATCCACCACTTTCAGAATATTTTCTTCAATGAAACGATTCTGGAGATCATCGGTTATCTGTTCCGCGATACCGAATTCGGAAGTCTGATTCCGGACCAGAGGAATGGTAATGGATTTGATATGCGGCGGAATGGAGCCGGCCATGGAATAATAGCCGCACGCCGTCACCAGCAGGAGCATGATACTTGCCAGAATCTTACGCATTGGATTTCCGGCTGATTTTCCGCTCCAGACCGTAGTCGTTGATTTTTCGGTACAGAGTTCGTTCGCTCATTCCCAGAGACCGGGCTACGGCCCGGCGGTTGTTGTTGAAGAATTTCAGTGTACGAATAATCGCTTCCCGTTCCAGGTCTTCCAGGGACAATTCACCGATGGCATCGTCACGGATATAATAATGCGGTCCTTCATCGATTTTGACGGCACCTTCGGGGGATACGGGGACCGAATCGCCCATCGTTAAGGCACTCACATCCCGCATGGCAGCGGGGCCATGACTCCCGGTAACGACCTGCTTAATGATTTCCACATCCTGGCGCAGCATGAATAACTGACGCAGCATCAAGTCCCGTTCGGCCTGATCGGTCGTCGTATTGACCGGAACGGGCAGATTCCGATTCTCCTGGTAGCCCACCATCCGGGGACCCAGTTTTTTCCGCACCATTTCCGCCGTGATGCGTTCCCCTTTTTCCATCACGATAATGGATTCCACGAAATTCTTCAATTCACGTACATTCCCGGGCCAGTCGAATTGTTTCATCAGGCGAATGGCATCGGGCATGAAACCGCGGTACACCATGTCGTTATTCTGGGTAAAGACCAACGCGAATCGTTCGACCAGAGCGGAAATATCCTCCACCCGCTGCCGCAGTGGCGGCACTTCAATACTTACCGTTTTCAGGCGATAGTATAAATCCTGACGGAATTTCCCCCGGGCTGCCAGTTCACCCAGATCCTTGTTGGTGGCAGCGATGACACGGACATCCGTGTACAGCGACTTGCTGTCCCCCACGCGCATGAATTCACCGCTTTCCAGGACCCGTAGCAGTTTCACCTGAGTTTCCAACGGAGTTTCACCAATTTCATCGAGGAAGATTGTCCCTTTATGCGCTGTTTCGAAGTATCCCTTGCGTTCAGAATCGGCGCCGGTAAAGGCGCCTTTCTTG
>JBHHUC010000124.1:0-2410 GCA_046861395.1 Fidelibacterota bacterium | reverse complement strand
CCCCCGACCATGACGGTCATCAGTTCCGATTGGGTCATTTTCCCGATAAAGGGGCGGATCATCAGCGGCGCTTCCGTTTGTCCAACGAAAATATTCGCTGAAACGCTTAACGTTTCCGCTCCGCTGGTTTTTAATGTTTTTTGCATCCCCTTGGCGATTCCTTTCACAATCCACTGCATGATGCCGTAGTGATACAAAACAGCCATGATGGAACTGAAGAAAATAATCGTGGGCAAAACCCGGAAAGCGAAATTCATCAACGGACCTTCCACGACTCCAGCTCCGAACGATTTGAACAGAAAATCGGATCCCGCATCACTGAAACTCAATAACTTCTGAATACCGGTATCCAAAAGACTGAAAAAGGGTTGTCCAATGGGTGTCTTCAGAATGAACAGGGCAAAAGAGAGTTGCAGGACCAGGCCCCAGAGAACCATCCGCCAGGGGATCCGTTTCCGGTTGTTGGACATGAGAACCGCGATGCCCAACAAAGTGGTAATTCCTAAAATGCCAGTCAAATGAGTCATGAATCCTCCGGTGGTTGAAAACAATGGCGACAACGAGCTTCGTAGATGTCGGTTTCGCCGATGACGATCTGTTCCGCCTGGGATGTGATTCGCTGGGTACGGGAGGCGGGATTTCCGCAAACGACGCAAATCGCCTGAAGCTTATCCAGATAATCCGCTTCACACATGAGACCGGACATGGGACCGAAAGGAAGCCCCCGAAAATCCGTATCCAGACCGGCCACCACGACGCGCTTATTCAGCGTTGCCAGTCGCCGACAAACATCCAGAATCAGGTCATCCAGGAATTGGGCTTCGTCAATTCCCACCACATCCACCGCTTGTGACTGCTCCCAGATTTCCCGGGAAGAATCCACCAGAACGGATTCCATTCTACGCTGGTTGTGGGACACAATATGATTGTGGCTGTAGCGGTTGTCAATGCGGGGCTTGAAGATCATGGTTTTTTGCCGGGCGATCTCGGCCCGGCGTAACCGCCGGATTAATTCTTCGGTTTTTCCGCTGAACATGCTTCCGCAAATGACTTCGATCCAGCCGGTGTCCCGGGGTATTAAAGTAGGCATAGGGTTAATTTCCTGAAAGTGTGTAATCGATTTTGGTTCGTAAAAGATTGATCGCCACCGTGTTCTGGCCCCCTTCCGGAATAATGATATCCGCGTAAAATTTGGACGGCTCCACAAATTGTTCGTGCATGTGACGCACCGTGTCCAGATACTGATTGATGACCGAATGTGTGGTTCGACCACGATCATCAATATCCCGTTTCAGTCGCCGGATGAAACGAATATCGGCGGGCGTTTCCACGTAAACTTTAATATCCAGCAATTCCCGTATCGCCGGCCAGTGAAGCACCAGAATCCCTTCGACAATCACCACCCGGTGAGGGTGAATTTCACGGGTCTCAAGGCGACGGGTATGCGTGGAAAAATCGTAAACCGGTTTCTGGATAATTTCTTTTTTCAGCAGTTTTTTCAAATGTTCAATAAATAAATCAATGTCGATGGAATCGGGATGGTCGAAATTGGTTTGGGAACGGGCTTTCAGCGGCAGGTCTGATAAATCCCGGTAATAGGCGTCCTGTTCCAAAATCACCACTTCGCCTTTTCCGTATTCTTTGACTAAGGCGCGGGCGATGGTAGTTTTTCCGGAACCGGTTCCACCGGCAATTCCGATTAATATAGGTTTCAAATTTTTTCTAGCGGTAGAATTTCAGGGGTGGAAGTTGAGGAAAAAGATACGTCCAACCTGAATTGTATTTCAAAGGCATTTGTGCCTGGAGCGTAAAATATTGGGAAGAGGCGTTGCTGCCGTCCGATTCCATCCGTTGACAAAAGCACTTCGTACTGACCTCCGAACGAAGAATTGCCACAGAGCTCATCGAGGACATAGAGGATGAAGCTAATTGTGTAATGAGTAACTTGTTAATAAGAGAGACAATCCTCCGAAGATTTGGCACTGGCAGGGGACTCCCTTTCGGAATAAAACGATACCGCATGACGGGATATCAAATGTCTATAGTCAATGAAAACTTGACCCATTCAACGTTAGGTGTTGAATAATTTCCTACTCGCGAATCCATAAATGAGTTCACTCCGAAAAGGTATGGTTTACGACGATAAAAGATGAACCTGAATCGTTAATGGTTATTAAATTCATGTCAAGAAATTAGGACGAAAAATGTACAAAGCGAACCTCCGCCATTTTCAACAAAATATCTTCGGAGCAGAGATGTTACTTCCGGAGAAGAAGAAAGAAAAATTACTACGTAGGGCTAAGTTCTAGTATATACAGCATAATGCGTTGTATATTCACATTATGAAAACAAGCCAACAAATCAAAGATTTATTCCTGCAACTGCCAGCGGAGGATCAATCCCTATTATT
>JBHHUC010000016.1:0-38262 GCA_046861395.1 Fidelibacterota bacterium | reverse complement strand
TAAGTTAGTATTAAACCATCATTTTTCATTGGTGGCGTGGTATGGTGCCCGGTAATTTTAGGTTCTGATTTAAACGAAGGAAAGTAAGGATTTCAATGGCAAAAGGCGTTACACCGCAACAACAGGATTTTTCCGCCTGGTACACCGATGTTATAACCAAAGCCGGGTTGGCGGACTACGGACCGGTAAAAGGCACCATGGTTATTAAACCCTACGGGTTTGCCCTATGGGAGAATATCAAGGCCGCATTGGATCAGATGATCAAAGAAACCGGTCATGTCAATGCATATTTTCCGCTGTTTATTCCCAAATCCTTCCTGGCCCAGGAAGCCGCTCATATCGAAGGATTTGCCAAGGAATGTGCCATTGTGACCCATACGCGGCTGAAAGCCGATGAGACGGGAAACATTATCGTTGATCCTGATTCGGCCCTGGAAGAAGAAATCATTGTCCGACCGACTTCAGAAACCGTTATCTGGTCCATGTACAAAAAGTGGATTCAATCCTACCGCGATCTGCCGCTCTTGATTAATCAATGGGCCAATGTGGTGCGCTGGGAAATGCGCACACGATTATTTCTACGCACTACCGAATTCCTCTGGCAGGAAGGTCATACGGCCCACGCCACGGCCGAAGAGGCCGAGGCCGAGACACGAACCATGCTTGAAGTATATAAAACACTGGCAGAAGAGTATCTGGCCCTACCTGTCCTGACCGGCCGCAAAACGGAAGTGGAAAAATTCGCCGGTGCCGTCCATACCTATTGCATCGAAGCCATGATGGGTGATAAAAAGGCGCTTCAAGCCGGAACGTCGCATAATCTGGGACAGAATTTTGCCAAGGCGTTCAACGTCACGTTCCAGAATGAAAATAATGAAGAAGAATTGGTCTATGCTACCAGCTGGGGGGTAAGCACCCGGTTGGTCGGAGCGGTAATTCTGGCCCACGGTGATGATAGGGGCCTGCGACTCCCGCCCCGCATTGCTCCGGTACAGGTCGTGGTTGTACCCATTGCCCGAAACGAAGAAACAGAACAGGTCGTGGCAACATTTCTGGAACCGATTTTATCGGCCCTGAAAACAAAACAGGTTCGACTTTTTGTTGACTGGTCCAAGAATTCCCCCGGTTTCAAATTCAATGAATGGGAAATGAAAGGGGTGCCGCTACGGCTGGAAGTCGGTCCTCGTGATGTTAGCAACAATGCCGTGATGGCGGTCCGGCGCGATACGGGAGAAAAGATGAAGCTGGCAGTGGCCGACCTGGAGCAGAAAATCCCGGAACTACTGGGGGCCATTCAGCACTCCCTGTTTCAACAGGCCTTTGATTTTCGTGAAACCAATACCCATCACGTCGCGGACTACCAGGAATTCAAGGATATTATCGCCACCAAAGGCGGATTTATCCGCTGTGGCTGGGATGGTACGGCAGAAACGGAAGCTGCCATCAAAGAGGAAACCAAAGCCACAATCCGTTGCATTCCGTTTGACGAAAAGCCGGGTGGATTAAAATGTATTTACAGCGGTCGGCCGGCAGTTCACGAAGTTATCTACGCCAAAGCATATTAAAAAATTTTCGACCGTGGCAATGCCCGGTATTGTTACTGTAAATTGACGGACATAAGGTAATGCTGTCATGATCATCCATACCCCGGCCCTTGTTCTCCGTCGCTTTCCCTACAGCGATACCAGTATCATTGCCCGCATATTTACCCGCGAAACAGGGAAGGTCAGTGTCATTGCCAAGGGAGCCCGGCGCAAGGGATCACAACTGGCGGCCTGTTTTCAGCCCCTGGCCCATATTGATCTCCTTTACTTTCACAAGGACTCCCGTGATATTCAAACCGTATCGAAGGTGGAACTATTGCAAATCTGGTCCCGCTTCAGTGAAGAATTGACGACCGTAACCCTGGCGCTGGCCTTGCTGGAAATCACGGAAAAAGCCATGACCGACTACGATCCTCACCCCGACCTCTTTGATGATCTGATAACCGTTATTGCTTTATTCAATGAAGGAACGGTTCAAAAAAATCTTCTGTATTGGTATTACCAGCTTCGTTTGCTTACCGTCATGGGGTTCATGCCAAACCTCAGGGATGAGGACCAACCCGATGTCCAGTCCTTGTTGCGGCAGCCCTCCAGTTATCATATCATTGCCACCATGCTGGAAACCCGCCAACCGGACGTCTGGCAGGGGCTGACAGTCAATCCCAAAGATAAAAAAATCATATCCGAATTTCTGTTGAATCAATTCCGGCGTCATATCGATGGCCTGCAGGAAATCAGGGCCCTAAATGTATTGCGGCAATTATGACCGAAGAGCTTTATAGCGGAATTTTGCGCCGGGACGGTCAACGGGCCTGGATTGCTGATGAGGCCGGTGATATTATCCTGGAACCGACGGTGATCTGGCAGGGGTATCTGAAACACTGGACAAATCAGAATGTCCATGCCCGTTTCCTACCCCAAAGAGATTATGAAAACCGGGAACCCATCTTGATTATGTGGCCCCGGGAACCGGTTCCGGACAATGCCTTTGTGGAATTTTACTTTAATGAACGACTGGTAAAATATCCGGCCTCCTTTTTCGGGCATAATGCCATCAATGTCAACGGACATATTTATAATTTTTCCCATCTAATCAATGAAAATGAAATTATGGCACCGGAAGAATATTTTTATCGACCGGCGCTGGGAGAATTTGCCCCGTCTCCGGATACGGGAAAATTTGAAATAAAAGACGATGGCCGAGCATATTTTGATAAATTCGGACGGAATTTTATGCGAACAATACACGTCCTGAGAATATACGGAATGGATACGGAACAACTGTCGGCCATCCTCAATCATGAGCTGGAAATTATCCATGCTACACCACCGCATCCTGCGCGGCCGGAAAAATATCCGGATTTTAGCTTTTTTAATCGCAGTTGTTCCACCATTATACGTGATGCCTTCCGTCGCTTGGGTTATACACAAATCGCCGGCGTGCTGCCTCGTGATCTTTTTGTGAATACCGCTTTCCACCTGAGGCGCGAATCCGCCCTGGATACCCGTTTTTTCCTGCGCCCCCAACTCATGGTGGAAGAAGCACCGCCAAGTGCCCTGGCGCCATTGATGAATCCCCGGAACCGAATCCGCTTTCGATCTTTAAAGGTAAACATCTGATGCGGTACCAATTTCAGTCCGAATTCGGCCAGCACACCTGGCGACCCAAGTTCATGACGAATGCCATAAAAATCTTGATTGGTATCAATGTTGTCATGTTTATTCTCAAGGTAATTTCGGCCGGGTATGTGGATTTTTCCGGTGCCCTGGGCTTGTCACCCCGCACCATCTGGCCCATGATCTGGCAGCCAATCACGTATATGTTTATCCACGGAGATATCTGGCATATCGGCATAAACATGCTGGTTTTGTGGATGTTTGGATCGGAATTGGAAATGATTTGGGGGAAAATACAATTTCTGCGCTATTATTTTGTCTGTGGAATCGGGTCGGGGCTGGTCTGGACAGTATTCAATATCGGTGGACCCTATGCCGTACTGATCGGAGCCAGCGGAGCCATTTATGGTATTTTAATGGCCTATGGCATGCTTTTCCCCAATCGGATCGTTTATCTGTATTTCCTGATTCCGATTCGTGTAAAATGGCTGGTGTTAATTCTGGGGGCTGCCGCTTTCGTATCATCATTCAATTCTGTCTCCAGCATCAGTCATATGACCCATTTGTCGGGAATGATTATCGGATATATTTATCTCAAGAAAGATTTTCACCTGACCCGCCTGGGCATCAAGGCACGACAGAAAATCGTGGAGTATAAAACACTGCGGCAGGAAAAAAGAATTCAGCATATTCGGACAGTACAGAAAGAAATGAATCGTTACCTGGATAAAATCAATGAAGTGGGGTTTGAAAATCTGACTGACCAAGAAAAGCAGCGACTCAAGGAAGCCAGTAAACGCCTGTCACGCCACCGCCCCAGGGATTGAAAATCACCCTAACGCGATAAAATTATCTTCTGTACCTGCTTTGTTGCGCGACACTGAAACAGGATAAAATAAACTCCACTTGGCAACGGTTTCCCGACTCCGTTTTCCCCCGACCACACAAATCGATAATTTCCACCGGATTCATGGATTCTTCGCACCGTTTTAATCTGCTGTCCCAATACATTCAGAATGGATATTGTCACCATATCCGGCTCCAGGAGAAAATATTCCAATGTTGTGCGAGGATTGAAGGGGTTGGGATAGGATGCTTTGACCAATGGTTGATCCGGTAAGGCAGAAACGGTGACATGACCCAATACTGTCTCACGGCCGGCATAATCGATCCCGGCTAGGACATACGTATACGTTTCACCTAAATTAATCCGGTTATCTGTGTAGCGATATTCCGTGCGGTGGGAAACCGATCCTTGGCCCCGTAAGGAGCTATTTTTACGGTAATTTTCCCATTCCATTAATGGACCATCTGAGACGGCACGATACAGAATGAACCCGGTATTGTCAGTTTCAGATTCCGTTACCCAGGTCAGCAGAATTTTCCTGTCAATGAACTGTCCCTCGAAATACCCCAGCTCCACCGGAAGTGAAAAATCACCGAAAGTTGTGAAATTATAGGAGGTGGAATTGCTCTCTGACCAGTTGGAATTATCACAAATAGCGGCCCGTGCCGCGGCCGGCGAATCGTATGATGTACTGCCGTTAAACTTCGCATTATCGTATTCCGTCAGGGCAATGGCGTTCGTCCCGTTGGTCAATCCGGTCGGTAGAGCCGAAGTATTGGCATTGGTTGCGGTGGTCTGCCACACGGCTGCACCCTCCAGGTTCAGGGCGGTAATCATGGTTGGTGATTCAGCATCCCCTTGGTAAACAATAATTTGATCACCTGAGGCTGATAGGGCAAAAGAGCCGGATGATGTGAAGTCCGAACTGGTGCTGTACACAATGACATTCCCGGCGGAAACATCTGCACTGGCCGTATAGATCTTTGTGCCTTCGCTGCCGCGGAAACTGCCGGTGGAAAGCCAACCGTCATCCGTAAATTTCAATACTGTTCCGGCTGTAATATCCTTCAGCAGGAGAAAAGCAAAATCATCGGGGTTGTCACAATTAACACCCAGCAGGGCTACGTCTCCGGCCCCCAAGGAGGTCTGGGCAAATAGCGCGAATGGCAACAAAAGGTATATTGTGAGCATTTTCATGATTGCCTCATGATTTAGATTCCAATTATATCAAATATTTGACCCCGTAAATTAATTTGGTGAAAGTGAATATTTCAATCTATTTCATATTGAGCAACTTTCTTCCTGCCATTTACTTCAAATCGCTTGTAATTTCTTCCATGAACCTGCAGGAGCCTGAACCACATGACCGTCAAAACCGCCATCGTGTTGGTCTTTGCATCGCTGGTGTCCGCCTTTGTCGTCGGTGGTCTGGTGGGGTATGCGGGAACAACCTACGGACCTGAGTCCTACCGGCGCTGGTTCGAAGCTTTATCCCTCGTATTGGGACAATCATTTATGGTTATTCCGGTGCTCTGGTATTTGCATGTTAAAAACCTGCCTATGCGTTTTCATCTTCGCCTTCTTCCCGTTTCCCGTTACGTCCTGGTTGCCACCCTGTTCATTGCCATAGGGTTAATTATATGGGTTGATGAACTGGATCGGTTAATCGCGATAATTATTCCGCCCCCTGATTCCATGCTGGCTATTTCGGCACAATTGTATTTTGACGGATCGATCGTGGCAATGATTCTCTGGTTTACAATTATCGTGATTGCACCGCTGGGAGAAGAGTTGCTATTTCGCGGCTTTCTACAGCAAATGCTTGAAGTTTACTGGCTAGACATTACCAAGGCCGTTCTGGTCACAAGCATGGTTTTTGCTCTGGTACATTTTAATCCCTTCTGGATTATCCAGATTTATCTTCTGGGCCTTGTCCTGGGATATTTATCCTGGAAAACCGATTCCATCATTCCCGGCCTGATTGTGCACGGATTGAATAACGCTCTGGCTCTGTTAATTACCCAATTTATCCCGGAAGATGGCGACACATTCTATGCCGTCGGCGGTCATGTGTCGCTAGTCTGGCTATTCCTGGCATCTATTGCACTGTTTGTTGGTTTCAAACTGTTGCATCAAACCAAGGAGGTTGTCCGATGAGAAAAGAATTATATGGACATGAAATTTCCGTCCTCCGGGACACATTCCGCCGCTTATTACGAAGGCATGCTCACACCAATATCGCCAAGCTGGTTAATAAAACTCACCCGGCAGACCTGGCGATTCTGTTCCGGTATTTCACGGATGAAGAACAGAAAGCTGTCTTCGAAATTGTGTCCCGAATAGAAGAGGTAGAAGATTTCCTCAGTGAACTGGATGATGGTATTCTCACCTCTTTACTGGAAGAAGAAACAGCGGAAATAATTGTCAGCATGTTTGAAAAGATCGGTTCCAATGAACAGGCCCGGATTCTGGGTTTATTACCGGAAGAACTTTCTTCCACCATCTTGAGTCTCCTGCACGCCGACGATCAGGAAGAGGTGGAAGAATTAATGGCTTATCCGGAAGACAGTGCCGGTTCCATGATGTACACCGACGTATTTTCTCTACACAAGGATACGCTTGCTCGGGAGGCCATCAACGCCCTGCAGGACCAGGAGGGGGCCGAAATGGTATTCTATCTCTATGTTACAGATGATGATAACCAGCTGGTGGGTGTTATTTCCCTGCGCGATCTGGTCACCACACCGCCCGAAGCCCGCCTTGAAGATGTCATGATAAAAAATGTGCATTCCGTGCGGGCCGAAACGGATCAGGAAGAAGTGGCACGGTTGGTATCCCGCTACAACTATGTGGCGGTTCCCGTCATTGATCGTGATAATCATCTCCTGGGTATCGTTACGGTGGATGATGTGGTGGATGTTATCCGGGAAGAGGCCACCGAAGACTTCCTGCAAATGGCGGGAGCCGGTAAAGATAGGGAAATTTTGCTCAAATCAACCCTGGAAGAATCCCGGCTGCGGTTTCCCTGGCTCTTTGCCACCTGGGTCGGGGGTCTGGTGGCGTCCCTCATTGTCAGTGCTTTCGGACAATTATTAAATGAAGTGATCGCCCTGGCCGCCTTTATTCCCATCATCGCAGGAATGGGCGGAAATATCGGTACCCAGTCCTCAACCATCGTCGTCCGGGGAATGGCCACGGGACGCATTGATGGGGGCAATGATTTCAAGATTATTTTCAAAGAATTACGGGTAGGTTTAATCCTCGGGGCGGTTTATGGCCTCATGCTGTCCCTGTTCGCTCATTACAGGTACCTGGATGCTCCTCCGGCCTTGGGATTAGTCGCCGGACTAAGCATTTGCATCACCATGTTGATTTCTACCCTGATGGGGACCATCATGCCGATTTTCCTTCGTAAACTGGATGTAGACCCGGCCATCGCCACGGGACCGTTTGTAACGACCAGCATTGATATTCTGGGTGTATCCCTCTACTTCCTGATTGCAGCCATATTATTACCAATGATATGATTCCCTTTACCACGGTCGCACTCCTTGGTGCGGGTCTGTATGCCTTATTCATTCTTTTTATTCTGACGGGGTTGCGCCGGTTGCGTCCAACGCAACACATCACATCGGTTTTACCTTTTGTTTCCGTGGTTATTGCGGCCCGCAACGAGGAAAAAAATTTATCTCAATTGCTTTCCGCCCTGACGGATCAAACCTATCCTCCGGATCGTTATGAAGTCCTCGTTTCAGATGACAGATCCACTGATAATACTTGGGCGATCATTGAACGATACACCCGGCAGCACGGACAGGTTCAGGGAATCCGGATAACGGACCTTGCGCCCGACATGACACCGAAAAAACGGGCTCTGACTCAGGCTATCTGGAAGGCCAAGGGAGAAATCATCCTTTCCACCGACGGCGATTGTGTTGTCCCCAATACATGGATTGCTTCCATGGTTCAGGCACTGGGAACCACCGCCGGACTTTGTGTCGGTTTTTCCACCACCACATCCGATGGTAGCCTATTACAGAATTATCAGCGGGTGGACTTTCTGGCCTTAATGACCGCCAATGCCGGTGTGATCGGACATGGACTGGCCTGGTCCGGTTCCGGTCAGAATATTGCCTATCGCACGGAAGCCTTCGAAAAAATCAATGGTTTTATACCCTGCGCCCATCGTCTTTCCGGAGATGATGTATACTTGGTTCAGGCTATTTCACGCATTGCTCCGGTTACTTTCAACTCCGACCCCGGTAGTTTCGTACGTACGAATCCCAAGGAAAGCCTGGGTGAATTTCTGCAACAGCGGATTCGCTGGGCCTCAAATTCCCGGGGGCTGGAAACCACCAAACCGCTGTTTCTCCTGTTTCTGATTTCCGCTTTTATCAGCAATACTGCAATAATTCCAGCCCTGTTTTTCCCGGTCCTTCGACTGGGAACCAGTCTGATTCTATTGGTAAAACTGATCCTGGAAGGTTCCGTCATCTTTTTCGGGGCTCGGCAATTTCGGGTTCCGCTGAATGTCCGGTCTTTTGCCGTCTGGGCTTTGCTGCAACCGTTGTACATTCCTGTCGTCGGTGTGATGGGATTTATCGGTAAATTCCGCTGGAAATAAATCGTGGGCAGAAATCAATATATCATCTTTCTGTTTTTCGTCTCACTGGCGCTATCCCAGTCCCAATATGTACCGCTGCGTCATCCGGTTTATACAGTTCTGGATTACATTGTAACATCAAATTCCGGATTGTTCGACCATTATCAGAAGCCATACACACGCCGGGAAGTGCAAATGATTTTATCCCGGGCCGACCGTGGCGGTTTACCGTCCCCCCAGGCCGTCCTGGTCCGTCGTTATTTGAATGAATTCTCCGATCTTGACCGTCATTTGGTACGGCTGGAACGAAATCAGTCTGCCTTTTTCGGGGATATTCAATTCGGCGGCATTGCCAGAGGGACGTCCTCGCTTCAACCATTTTATAAAGTGGATATCGGGGGAAATATCCGCGGCCATATCGGACCATCCTTATCCTACCAGACGGATTTAATGACCTTTGTTTACCTTGGAAATCTTGATCTGAAAACCGGTTACGGAATTGACCCCTCTCTGGCTCCCATCAAAGCCCATGATTTTCAGACCACAATTGCCGGTGATGCCAGTGAATCACAGGTCATGCTGGGTACAGGATGGGGTTGGATCAGTTTCGGTAGTGATAAGCCGCGATGGGGACCGGCTGCCAGCGGACATCTCCTGCTGGATATTCAGGATTTTTCCCTACCCGATGTTCATGTCACGGCCAATTTCGGTCCCTTTCGTTACATAAAACTTTACGGGACGCTGGACAAACTCTATCCCTACCGGACGGCGGGAGGCGGTAAGGAATTTCTGGCAGCCAACCGAACCTACGTTGCTCATCGTCTTGATGTGCTGCTGTTCAACCGGTTGAATTTCGGTGTCAGTGAGGCCATTGTATATAACCGCAATCTGGAACTGGTCTATTTAAATCCGTTGGTTCCCTTTGTCATGAGCGAAGTCCAGGCCGGAGATGCCGACAATAATCTGGCCGCCATCGATTTTTCCGGACAGATTTTCCCCCATTCCCGCACTTATCTTGAATTGATGGTTGATGATATGGATTTTCGTCAGGACTGGTTTAAAGATTATGTCAATAAATGGACCCTGCTGGTGGGACATCAATGGGCCGATCCACTGGGGATAAAGAATACACTGCTGACAGTCGAAACGGTGCGGGTTGAACCCTATGTCTACACTCACCGCGATACAGCTAACCATTATGAGTTATATGGTCAGTCCCTGGGGTATGACCTGGAGCCCAACAGTTTGCGTTTCATGGTCCGTGGTGATTGGTTTCAACGGTATAATCTCTGGCATCATTTTTTCCTGACCCGCACCTTGCACGGCGACGGGGATCGCATTTTCGGCAACCCGCCGTCCACCCGAATTCAAAAGCAGTTTCTACAGCCACCGTATGAAACGCGCACCGTGATGACCTGGACGGTACGGTATGAATTCTTTGAAAATATGTGGTTTTCGCTGGCGGCCACCCGGGAATCCGTGGACCGGGAAAAAGTTGACAATACTGTGGATCAGTACCAGTCTGGCTATACCCGCTACAGCTTGGTGTCTTCCCTGTCGGTCAATTACTGATTATATCATGCTGAGACTCTTTCTTTTTCTTTTTCCCATGTTGTTGGCGGCACAGGTATATTCACTTTCTTTTTACGGAATTGCAATCGGTGAAGTGATCATGGACAGCGGACCGGACGCCCTACGATTCTCTGCTCGTTCCGAGGGATTACTTAATATGATATGGCCTTTTCAGAATGATTATAAAACCCGGTTCGATCCGGGCACCTATACGGTGCGGGAATACATGAAAACGATCCGGCAGAAGGAAAAGGATTTCACGCTTTCCTGCACCTGGGATGATAATGGAATATATACCTGGTCGAAAGGTGACACACTGCGGCGACCTCAGGGTATGGAAAATATTTTTTCAATGCTTGCTCGCATTCAACAGGTCAATGCCTCGGACATTGACACCCGTTGGTATATCCTGGATCATGAGGGACAATGCGTGCGGGCCCGGTTCTTATGGGCGAATACGGTTCGTGTTTTTGTCCGAAACGATTCCATTCTCTGTGATTATTATCGCCTGGATCTGGAAATCCTGCCGCGGGGGAGGAAAATTTCCGAGGAACAGGATTATTTCATGAAGTATATTTCCGAACGAGACCTCATTCGGCAAATTTGGGTTGAACGGGAGGAACCCCGGCGCATCATTAAGGCCCTGGTGTCCCGCGGGCCCCTGAAATTGGAGGCATTACTGCAAAATGAATGATTTTTGGAAAACGTACCGTAAATACTTTTTCATCTGGTTCCTGATCGGAGTCGGCGTCTATGTTGCTCTCAAACTGGGAATCGATCAGACGGTTGTCGTTACCGCCACCATCATTATCGGCTTTATCACTCAGGCTTTCACCGGGCTGGCTGGCATCATTGCCCTGGTACCATTCGTCGGTCCGCTGATTGTAAAAATATTTGCCATTCCCATTTTCTGGTTTTTAAATGCTACCGGATATGTGGTATCCGCTGTCGCCATAAAAAAGGGTTATACACGGGAACTGGCACAATCGCGGATCGTTACGCTGGGATTGTTGGTAGGAATTGTTATAGGGTATATCCTGGGACATCTGGTTCCCTTGCGGTAACCGGTCGGAAGCCGGCGGATTTCACCGTAATTTTACCCATGAACATTCTTGTGCTTCAGGGACCGAATCTTAATCTCATTGGGAAAAAATCGGCGTATGTCGGACGGCGGGTCACGCTGGATAAAATCAACACGGCCCTGCGGCGTCATGTCCGTAATCGCGATATTGCTCTGAAAATATTCCAAACCCATGTAAATGCCAAGGCCATCACCTTTCTTCATCGCCAGCGAACTTGGGCTGACGGCATTGTCATGGCACCCATGGCTTGGTCGCATTATGACTGGTCTCTGAAAGAAACATTCCTGATTCTGAAAATTCCATTGGTACAGGTTTTTCTGTCCCCCGAATTCCTGACGGTTGGAAACGGTACATTATTCAATGAAATAGCCGTCACAACTATAGCGTCTGACCCCATGACAGCCTTTTGTGAAGCAGTGGATGCCATGGAAAAATATTTAACGGAATCTTCCTGAATGCGAACTCAAATCGTCTTTGCCGGCCTGGCCACCCTTGTCCTTTTCAGCTGTGCCGCCCCTCCGCCGGTACCCGTTCCCGCCCCACCGCCGCTCCCCTCCACATCTTTCAGCCGCGATTCGTTGTCCGTGATTGTCACGGTTCCCGATGGTGCATCACAGGTTGCAACTGTCCTCAATTCCATTCGGCAACGTGATGGTCGGGCCATACTGTCGCGGCAATTCGTGGACCTGCCTGACAGTCTCCTGGACCGTTTACCGGTCGCTCTATTTCGCTATGAGCTGGTATATACCACCCGTCGCAACAATGAAACGGAATATCATTTTTCGCTGCCGTATGAATCGGTACAACGCATTCTCACCTTACTGACAACTCCGTCCGTCTATCGCGCCGCCGAACTGGTTTATCCCTTATTTTCCAGCGGAAAAAACCTGCCGGATACATCCGTTTTCTCAGCCTTACGATTACCTTTGCCTTGTGACAATGTCCCGGTGCCGGACAATCTCATCCTGATCCCAAATGCTCCGCGGAAATATCGGCATGGGATTCACCGGGGAATTGATTTTTATGCCAACTGGGGAACACCGGTAATATCCGTGGCGGACGGTGTTGTGATCAGGGCTGAACACTGGTACCGGGAAGCGGATCCCGACTTCCGTGTGGCTGTTTTGAATTCGACCAAGGAACTGGGCCGGACACCATCCGACATTTTCGAACACATTCTCGTGGGACAGGCTGTTTATATCGATCATGGTTTTTCGTTGATTCCCGGCTATCGCTGTATTTCGATTTATGCTCACTTATCCAGCATTGACGATGATATTATCCCCGGTGCTCAGGTGAAACGGGGACAGGAGATCGGCCGGTCGGGAAATACGGGAACACGTCCCAGCACGCTGGGAACCCGGGAAGGGTCACACCTACACTGGGAGCTTATTTTACAGGATAAAGAAGGTGAATATTATTTGGGACAGGGAATCGACCGAAAAGAATTAAAACCCCTTTTGGATCGGGTCTTTTCGTTGAAGCTGGGCGAATAAACTCCGGATATTTTCTTCATGAATATTCAATTTATATTTTAACGCCAGTCGGTTGATCAAGACATTTCGCGTTGATCCTTCTTCTTTGTGAATGCGATCCCGTAATATAGCCTGAACCAGAAATTCCCTCTCCTTTTTCCCTTTCTCTTGCCTGAAATGTTCCGTATCCAGCAACTTTTCCTCCCGGGCGGACCGTGCCGCCAAGTAACGGTACACTGCCTCTTCCAGCGTGCGGTGCAGTGAATAGCGGAAGGTCAGATTGGCATCCAGAATCCGTTCATCGATAGCTTGGGACAGGGAAATAAATTGACCCAACGTATATGTTTCGCCTTCCAAGGTGAATACCGGTAAGGAAAATAAATCTTCATCCATGAACCGAAAGCGGAAAGTCTCCGCCTTGAGATGTCTCTCCCGTAAAAGGTCAAAGAGTGAATCAATAACCATATCGTTGAAGATCAGCTGATAGCGCCGCCGCAGCCGCCGTTCCAGGGCTTCGTAGGCTCGTTTTGTCTCCGGCAGATTACCAGACTTTATCATTCCTCTTATTTTCGGCTTCATGGCCGTAAAAGAGGGCAGGGGAATGATACGGCTGCCTTTGACCCTGACCAGATGATATCCGAAGGACGACTCAATGGGTGGCGGGTAGCGGGGACAGCGAGGCGCCCAGGCTACCTCCGTTACTTTCGGATCCATGATACCATAATCCAGATAGCCCATATCACCCTTACGGGAACGGATAATCGGTTCTTCCGAGTAACGCCGGACTGCTGTTTTAAAATCCAGTTTATGCTGTGTAATCAATTCATACAAGGAGTCTGCCAGGGCCTTTGCCGCCGCTTTCGGCCGTTCGGACCGGGAGGACTGAGCTCCCTTGAAGGTAATCAGGATATGATCCATTCCCACCTGTTTACCCAGCTTGTTATAGATGGCATATAGGATACTGTCCTGCATGAGAGAATCGAGGACATGGGTTGTCAGATAAGCATCCACATATTGGCTGTTCTCCCAGGCTTCCAACGGGACGGATACTGACGGATGCTCCGCTGTGATCGTCGCTTCAGACTGAATAAGGATCGCATTGTGGATTTCCCGGAAAACCTGCTTTTCAAATTCCGGGTATGATTTGATGCCCGATGAAATGTAGGGCAAAATATCATTCGGATAGATTGAACCCAGTTCACTGTCGGCCTGGGGCATTTCCCGGTGACCACATCCGGCCAAAACCAGGAGAAATAGTAAGAATATTCTACGCATAACGGGTATGAAATTTAACCGGCAGATGGATTAACTCCCGTTCTTATTACAGGGAAAATTGTTCCGGTGTCGGTTCAAGTTTTATTGTGGGACAGATCGTTCGCGGTATAAAAAAAGGGGTCTGAAACCAGACCCCTTTTTCATGTTTAAGACTTTGTCTTATTTCAACAGCATCATTTTGCCGGAATAGGTATCATTACCAACGGCAATCTGATAGATGTACATACCGGAAGCAACGGAATTGCCCTGGTTGTCCAGACCATTCCAAGTTACTTCGTGGCTGCCTGCATTCATAATTCCATTATGAATGGTTGCAACTTTTTCACCCAACAGGGAGTAAACGGTAACGTTTACATTATTGCGCGCATTCATCGTGAACGCAATATTGGTGCTGGGGTTGAAAGGATTCGGATAGTTGCCCTGAAGGACAAATTCCGACGGCAGCTGAGTATTGGGATCATCAACACCTAACGCCATCGCCCATTCCAGGGAAGCGGCCAGCGGACTCAAGTCCGTGAAACCGATCCAGTAGTAGGAGGGAGATGTGTTGGTTGCCAGCGGATCGAAGGCCAGAAAGACCACATTGGCACCGCTGGAATGGGTGTGATAGAGACCGGTATTGTACTCGGTAGTTCCAAGCGGGGCACCCGTCGAATCCAACGTCAGATCATAACCGGTATAGGCCACATTGACACCGGCCACGGCATCCACACCGTCCAGCCAGTTGCTGAAGCCCAATTCATAATTCGGATCATAGTTGAAGTCCAGGGAGTCTCCCAGGAAGTCGTAGAGAGCACCACTGATGGCATCCCCGGCTACGGGCATCAGACGACTGATTCCGCCCTGATCGCCGGAAGCGGCGTAGTTGATGTCGTTATAGTCAGCATCAACACCAAGAATGTCATAATGGAAATCACCAGCGACATAGTCAGTATTTGTCCAACCGGTCTGTGCGCCTAACCATTCATCACCCGTCAGAACATAATGTCCACCGCCTTCAACAAAAGTGCGAACAGCATCATTGTTGATAACGGACGGTCCGGAACCGGTAATTTCGGCAACACCGTAGTAGTTGCTGTAAAGCAGGTCGGATCCCGGTCCGTAGTTATGACCATCCCAGAAATCCAGGGCCATATCCACACCACCAAGATAATACCCGGAGATGAAGGAACCATAGTCACTGGCATTGTAGAAGAACAAACGATTTTCTACAGCCTGGAAAATGGTATAGAAGAACGGACTGGTTTCCGTGACATTACCTTCAACGTCTGTGGCTACAATGTAGTAATCCACTTCCGTGCCGGCGCTCTGACCAGGAATGAGACCGGTGTAAGTATCATCACCATTGTCGGTCATTGCCACGTCGGTATAGGTTGCGCCACCGTCGGTTGAATATTTCAACACAGCGGAAGCCACACCAGCATTACCACCGGAAGGATTATCATCAACGATTGTGGCATTGACGGTACGATCCGTGGTTTCAACAGTTGTGTACAGATAGGTGAAGTCCAGAATCTGCGGAGGACGGTCACCGGTCAGCAGAACGGCCAGGTTGTAATTGAACACCCAGTGACGGATGTGCCAACCACCGTTACCTGACGTACCACCACAACCGGCATAGAATTTGAGACTGGCCCAGGGATCGACAAAGCCATCACCGGCCGCATATTCAAAACCGGTTGCTTCATCGCCACCACCACCGGCACCTGTGGATTGTACCAAAATACCTACAAGGGTTCCGGCTGTTACAAACGGTTCGGAACCAAAGTCGGCTGTGGCGACCCAGTTGTCACCGCCGCCATTGGCAATATCCGTGGCGGTGGTGGGGTCCAGGGTTGCAGCGGTAAAGCCATCGGGCCATAACAGTCCCTTGGTGGGAATGCCAGCCGGGCCAAAACCATCTACATCACCTAACGGATCGCGGGCATTATCCGCTACAGCATTGGCACCGTCGGTGCAAATACTTGAGGTTCCGCCGGGTGTGTAGGTCGTTCCGGATATGGAAACGTATCCTGTGGATGCATCCATATCATATCCACCAATCCAACCATCGCTATCCACCACATCTGAAGGATATTCAGTTGCGCCGTCAGCTCCGACCGGATAGGACAGTTCGTGCAGTGAAATGGTTAACTGCTGATCGCCGGTTCCCCATTCATACACGGGAACGTTGACACCCTTAAGATAACCGTCAGCCGGCATCTGGAAGACTGTCATCATGGCGTCTCCAGGACTCATGATAAACTGGCCGCCCCAATCCAAACCATAGTTCAGCGTATCGGCAGTATCACGATTATACGTCCGTGCCGGACGCAGAACCGTGCGTTGGCCACTTACCAGAGCATCAGAATCGCCCGTAAGGACTTGATCAGCATGGGCACGCGCTACATGGCTGTTGATCTTATCTACGGTGGCGGTTCCGCCGGCCGCAAACAAGGACCATGACAATGTGAGCACGATACCTATAACTGTTAGCATTTTTTTGCTCATGTTTTCTCCTTTATTTCCACTTTCTTGCAAGAAAGACGATACGATTATGTCGTATCCTTATCGTCAATCAGTTTTGTTATTAGAATAAGATTTTTACTGAAATCCAGTTTACACCACTGAAATATGCCGCCGTTCGATAGGAATAATCAACAACTATTCCCGACCCTATGATCTGGCTCATGTCCAGACCAATTCCGAATGAGGGACCCCAGATAAATTCTTCCGTCTGGTAATCATAGGAACTGTCATCATCATCGGTGGTGCCTTCGATACCGTCGGGACCGTATGGTTCGGGGTCAAAGCCAATGGCCGCACCACCGCGGAAGTAGACCATGTTCATGAAATTGAGTTCAGCACCGAAACGATATTCATCGAATGAGAAATTATTATTCAGAAATGAGGCGGCTACGGTACCATGCAGCGGACCCAAGACCACCGGCCCATAAGCGGCTCCCAGTTCGAAGGTGGTGGGTAATTCAAATGATTGAACCACAATCCGGCGCGGTTCATTGGGCGTACCCGGCTGGGTACCGTCTGGTTGGTGGAATTCCTCCAGATCGGGACCGTTGAACAACATATTCATACCCAGGTTTCGGATGGAGGCGCCGAGTGAAAAGCCATTTTCGGTGGCCCGGTATTGAACCCCGGCATCCAGCGCCAGGCCCGTGGCCCGGACGTTCATGATGGACTCATTTACCAGCTTGACACCGACACCGAAATATATCCGGTCCGTCATCTTGCGGGCGAAGTTCGTCGCCAAGGTGAAGTAGGACGGTGAATAGTTTTCTCCAGTACCATCGGTCAAATCAGGCGTGGTAATGGGAATATCGCCAAAATCAATGGATCGCAGGGTCAGGCTGTATACACTTTTACCCACCTTAACACCAACGGCTCCGTGATTAATGGTCAAATCTCCAATCCACTGGTTGCGGGATAGGGCCGCTTCGCCGTTGCCGCTGATGGCGCCTAAGCCGGCCGGATTCCAGTCGATAGCCTCAATGCCGGAAATTCCGGATACATAAGCACCGGCCAGTGCGGTCCCGCGGGCACCGGATGGAATTAATAATTCCTGGGCGCCGGCCGTTCCCCGCCGGGCTTTACTGCCGCCATACACCAGACCGATCGAGAATGCCAGCAGTAAACTGAAAGTAATAATGCGTGTTTTATGTAATTTCATCATGTTTCATTCTCCTCGGATTAAAACAGGTCAAGCCGTTCTTCGGGTTGGAAAACAGCCAGCTTCAATATTCGTTCGCCGATCTTCTTACCATCGACATCTTCAACCGTAATGTGAGCAATATACATTCCACTGGCCACCGGAATACCGTTGCCATTCCGCAAATCCCAGGCCGCCCGGTTGTCCTGATTCTCGCTTTCAACCACATGCTCGATCTTTGTCACCAGATCGCCGGATAAGGTGAAAATACGAATCGTGGATGTTCCGATACCAAGATGGGTGAAGTAAACCAATCGGTTGTTCGGTGTGGTTTCTTCCGGATTCTGACCAAAATAGGGATTGGGCCAGACGTTAATTTCATCCAGTTGACTCTTTGCATCGGCCGCATCGGTTAATCCGGATGCATTAAAGGTATAAGTATCGGTACCGGCTATAAGCGGATTGGCAAACTTTACGTGGAGAACATTGCCGTATTCAAACAATGTAGCTCCACGATCGAATTTCAATGTCCAACCTGTCGCTGAGGCATCGTTGGCAAAGTCGATCAGATTGCCATCATAGGGCGTATAAACGGGAATAACCTGTATGTTGGTACTGAACTGGTAACTACCGTTAACGCTATCCACTAATACTATGGAAGAAGCCGGTTTCGTTGGCGGAGCGACCTGGTAGAGCGCCACATTGATCCGCATGTCATTTTCCGTATCCCAGAGTTCAAAAGGCACCCATAGTGTATCGGCGCTAATTGCGCCCTGGAGAACACCGGCACTGAACCACGAAGCAGCCGACCCTGTTTCCGTAAACCGTATTTCAAGATCGTTTTGGAGATTGCTCAGTGTAGCTAAGCCGTCCGGGCCGGGAATTTGCGGGAAAGAGGCATGCAGACCATCCAGGAAACCAGCCCAGGTGCCATCAACGCCCTGGAACACGATTTCAGTTGAATCATAGGGGTCTTCCGTCACCCAGGATGTATCCACACCGGGAATTTCCCAGGTTCCTCCACGGAAAGTCAAAATGAACCCGTCCGTGATGGTGTTGGTCACATAAAGGCCCGGAAAATCAACACCACCATTGGCCGCTTTCATCGCCGCGAAATAGTCTTCCGTTGCAGGGAAATCCATGCCTTCCAATACAGACGTTCCGCCAACCGACAGCACCCATTTTGATGCTGTATCGCCAACAGTTTCAACAGAAACGGTGTAATCCAGATTGTTTAACTGGTAGGGATCAATGACAATCGGCTCTACCAACGCCGCCGCTGTACCATTCGAATGTTCGACAGACAAAATGTCGGCGTGCAGGGATGCCAAATCCGACCCAACACCCGGAACGCCGGGAACAACACGAATGACCTGAATGGGACTTTCGATTACCCGCTGGGCGGCAGCGCCATCATAGGCATAGGATGTAATGGAAAAATAATATTCCCGGTTATTGATCAGGTGCGTACCGTTAATCTTGTCTTCCGTGATTTCAATATAGTGCGGAATACCAGAATCGGTTCCGAACTGTGAAGGAACTTCCAGCAGTTCACCGGTAGCGTCATCCAGAGTCAAATCCAGAATGAGCTTGATACCGTTCACTTTGTCATAGGTGGCTATACGCTGCCAGGGACCGGTGGGGGATTCACCCTGATAAACATTGTAACCTTCAAAGCGATAGCCGGTGCAAGCATAATCCTCCACCCGTTGAAAATCGTTTTCAAAGGAAAAAACAACTTTTTCATCAAGCTGAGCAACCTCAACCTGGGGTGCCGGAGGTGAGCACACATCAAACAAGGCATCAAAGGCGCCTTGCGCGAAATTATCAAAATATTTCATTTTGGTAATGGATTTGGCCCAGTTGGAACCGGCAGCCACAATAATGGAACCTACGACTTCGATCGTATCACCGGAACCCAGATAGAAAGGACCTGAAGTCATGAGATAACGACGATCGTCCGGTTCATGGTCGTCATTCCAGCCGGTGCCGGCGACAGGGTCACCGGGATATACAAATACTGATTCCAGACCGGTAATCGGATCGATGAAAGGATCACCGGATGTTCCGATGCGCCCGTTCATATAGCGGTATGCTTCTTCGGCCGTATTGGGATCGAGCAGGTTTGGATCACCATTGATATAGGGAACGAACGATGTAAGGCCTAGTCGTTTTTTTCCGGGAACGGTACGCAGGTAATAGCCATTGTCTACGCTCCATGTCATAATCTGAGCCGTATCACCGGGGGAATCTACCAGGGGACCCTGGAAAAAGTCAGAAGCGGCACAGGGCGCCTCAACCCCATACGTAACATCACCATCCCGGTCATTATAGGTATATCCCACACTCAGCAACGTGTCACAGCCAACCAAATCATCATTGGCGCTTCCCAGGTCATCATCATGCCAGATGGATACATATACACTGTCCATGTCATCGGCACCTTTATTTATAATCACCCAGCGTACGAAAGCAATGTCGCCCAGGGGACCGGCTTGGTTAAAGCCGAAGAGAGAGGTTTGGACTTCCACGTTCATGGGGGCCGTTGACCACAGGGGCGTATGCTGACCGGCATCGCCGTCATTCATCACATACCAGTGAAACATATCACCAAGAATGTCGGGATAATCACCGTTTTCAATATTATATACACCGTCCCCATCCACATCAACCCAGGGTGCACCGGCAGCGACGGGCCAGTTCGCAAAATCGTCCGTGGGGAATGATTTTTCGACCAGTTCAGTATATACATCTGCCCCTTCAATGACCGTTTGTGGCAACATGGCGCTCATGCTGGAAAAGGTGGCATAATCATTTTCCAGAAAGGCATCTATTTCCGCACGGTGAATCTGATAAACATGACCTTCATCGGTAACGCCGTCATAGCTACCGGGAACAAATTCGGATGTGTATTCGGCTGCAGCCGATCGTAATTCCTCTACCCATTCCGTCGTTCCCGCCAGGCGCGTTTTTCCGCTCACCAGCCAGATACCGCCCTGGAATATGACCGTTTTATTACTTCCCTTCGGCCATTCGGTACCGGAATTCCCGGTAACATCATAATCGGAAAAGTTACCGTGATTACCGTGAACCGTACTGATATTGTTTCCGTCCCAGATCACATGCTCCGGGATTCCCGAAGCGGGAAACATTGTCTTCAAGCGACCTTCTGACAGTTTATCGGAATCACGATTTACCGGCTCTTTGGGAAACGCCAGCGTTCCAATCAACACCGCCAGGGTAAATAGATATTTGGCCCTCATATGGTCTCTCTCCTTATCAAACATTAATAATTATTGATCCCGTGTTAGAAATCCACCCGTATGCCAACACGAACCTGACGCGGGACATCATAGTTGGCCGGATCATCCACATTGGATTTATACAGGTCGGCACCATAGGTCTCGCCACCCAGGGCATAGTTCTGAAGGTACTGGCGACCGGATGGTGTAGACAGATAACCGTCGTCGTTCGGCAAGCCAGTGCCGGGATATACATCCAGGACATTCTGTCTGTCCAGCACATTCAGCACCCAAAAGAAAGCATTAAACCTGACACCGCCAACAGTAAAGGATTTGTCCAGTTTCAGGTCCACATTCACACGCCAGGGCATGGTGGCGGAATTGAAAGCCGCCGTCGGATAGTAGGCATTGTTTCCACCCAGTACTTCCGTGCTGATCTGTACCGGCGTGTACGGCAGTCCACTGCCAACCCGTAATAGGATATTGGCACCGAAATCAGAAATAAGCGCCCGTTTCCCGGTACGGTAATCCACCATGAAGCTCCCCGTATGCCGCTGATCGAAATCAAGCGGAGAAATGTAGGTGGGGTTGTTTCCGTCCTGCCAGGCAATCCGGTATAATCCTGTGGCGCTGGATCCGGTTCCGCCGGCATACTGTAGCGTATAATTCAGATCCAGTAAAACATTATTCATCCGGCGTGTCTTAAAGGCCAGACTCAAACCCTTCACCGTGCCATAGTCTCCATTTACAAATAAGGCATAACCACGGGGACTGGCCGCAACATTCCGCAACTGGACATACCCGGTCATTTGTTTGTAGAAGACGGATACATCCACACTGACGGAAGGTGACAGCATTTGTTTTACACCGACTTCATATTGTGTGTTTTCCACCGGTTGTAAATCGGGATTGGCATTGGTGGTAAAGTTCCCCTGGGTCATGTTCTGCACGAAACGGGTATAACTGATGAACATGCGGTTTAATTCCGGCTGCTGGAAATATTTTCCATACGTGGCATGAAATACTGTTTTATCCGTAATGGGGAAAGCCAGACCTACCCGGGGACTGAACAGGGAACGAATTTCAGCCGGAATTTGATGTGGTTTTCCGGTTCCATCTTCGTCGGTTGGTTCATCATATTTGTATTCATCCGGATCCAGGGTGCCGTTGTTATCCAAATCCTTGGCGTATACGGTCTCGGCGATTGTATTACCGGATGTAATAACGATGTTGTTCCGACCACCGGTTTCCGGGTTGAAGATGCGATTCGCCGGATCAATGTAATCATAACGCATACCCAGGTTAAGAATCATGTCTTGGATTTCGAATTTATCCTGAACAAAAAAGGCGCCGATGACCGGCTCACGCGCCTTATCCGTACCACTGTTAACTTCCTTTTGTCCAGTTACATCGTAACCCATGTTTTCCGCATAGGCAGATGAAAAAGCCTGATAGACATATTCATCAAAATAATCATCATGGTTGACGTCGCCATCGCCATTTCGATCGACATTATCCCAGGCATCGGTGGGGTCCTGGAGATAATCCGGAGTCCCATCGCCGGCAACATCCCTGACAAGGGCTCCAGCACCATCGTTCAGGGTTGGATCCCAGCGATAAATATCCTGTGTGGGAGAATAGGCTTTGTTGGATTTCAGGAAATAGGCGGTTAAAGAGGAGCCGCGACCCAGGTTATAGTAACGAATGGTGTTCTTGGAATATTCACCACCGAATTTTATTTCATGATCGCCCAATTGCCAGGTAACGGAACCCTTCAGGGTGTTCCGTGATGTACGACGCTTTCTATAGGTTTGGAAAGATTCTCCGGCCAGGTTGTAGTTGGCCAGTTGCTGATATGGAATGGGCTCCGAACCGATAGTGCTATACAGCGGGTTAATCCAGGTCGTATCATAATCAATCTTAACAAAAGTCAAGGTGGTATCTGGTGACCAGCCGGTGGCAGTGACTTGGTTTCCTAAAGAATCCAAGTAAACCCAGGAGGGATTTTTATTGTCATAATATTTCCCGAACTGAATGAAGGGAATTTCACTGTCCGATACCGTCCCGTCTTCCCAGACCCAGGTACCGAATCCTTCTTTGAATACAGGATCGTAGCGCGTAAATCCTTCCTGAGATGTGCTGTACTGAGCGGTAAAAAACATTTTTTCAAAGCCCGGGACGTTTCCACTGAGCCGGGTATAGAAACTGTTGAAAAACGATTCTGAAACCAAAAAACGGTTCTTCAGTTTGCCGGTGGTACCGACGCCATCAGCCGTACTGGCGGTATTGTAAAAATTGAACAGAGAACGGATGTGGGAATAACTGGACCGTTTACTGTTATATGTAGATCCTCCCACTTTCAGTTTCCAGGGCAGACCCACCAAGGGCCGAAAATCAATCAGGATATTTCCAGCAAAAGATGTGCGATCCTGACCATTGTTGGGTTTGGGGCCATATTTATAGGCGAAATCTTTCGGATCCACTTTCAAATAATCCTGAGGATCATACTCCCCGTCACCATCGGCATCGACAAAGGCTTCTCCTTCATCATAAACGGTGTTCCCGTTGGCATCGGTGAATTCTTCCCCATTGTCGGGCATTCCATTCATGGGGTTCAGGTCACCGGTGTAGTACGGAACACGACCGGCCGAAGGATCGGCGTCCAGCATAGAGGATTGTTCCATGGAGCCGAAATACCGTAACCATCGCAGACCGGGAACGGGTCCGCCCACGGCGCCGGACAGCAGATTATAGCCGTAAGAATAAACAAAGGGCTTCTCTACTGACGGGTCGGAGGCGCCAAGACCATCCGTAATAGCCTCAAAGGTTCCTTCCAGCTTTGTGCCTCCGGTTTTGGTCGTAGTGCTGACGATACCGGCGTTAGCAGAACCATATTCAGCACCGAAACCACCGGATTGAAAGGCGACTTCTTCCAGGCTCAGGTTTGGTACATCACCAGCCCGGCCCAAGGTATAGGAATTGTTAACGTACACACCGTCCACATAAAAACCAACTTCATCAGTACGGCCACCACGGATATGGAGATTGCCCGCGGCATCGGTAACAACACCGGTCTGGAGAGCAGCTACATTGGCATAGCCGCGTACCGGCATATTCTGAATATCTTCGGAGCGTACGACCCGAACTTCATTCGTGGCTGTAATTTCCAGCAACGGTTTCACGGCAACCACATTAATCGCTTCGCCCTGAATGGCTTCCGGAGTCATTTCAATGGTTTGCATGTTCGTGGTTAAGTCGGTTGTGACGCGGATATTTTCAATGGTGATATCGGCATAGCCGATAAAGGAAAGTTTGACGGTGTATATACCCGGCGGGACAAACAGAACCTTGAATTCGCCATTGGCATCAGAAGCTGTTCCGTAAGAGGTTCCTTGCAGGACAACATTGACACCGGGGAGAGGATTCCCGTTTTCACTGTCAACGATGCGACCTGTTATTTTTCCCGTATCGCCGGCAAAGAGGGCCAGGGGCAGGAAAAAGATTAAAAGATACACAAACGCATAACGTACGCTAAGACGTTTTAACATATGCTCTCTCCATTCTGTTAAGTTTTCCGAAACGTAGAAATCCCGACTAAAGAACTCCGCAATAAATTTCCTTGGGGAGTAATATTATACAACTGGGATGAGATAGTCAAGTTTTAATACAATCCATTTTTCCGTCAGAAAACGGGAATAAAATGCACCGGAATTTTACCACTTTGAATATTTCGCAATAAACCAAATCCCATCCGGGAGGATCTGGTTCCGGTTCCGGGCTTGGGATGGCGTTACACGAATCACCGATAAGCTATGGAATTTGAACCGGACAAGGCTTTGAGAATTATTCGTTTCAACCGAAAAATAATTGTTTTGTCCCTCGCTGGTTTTATCCTCACCCCGTTCCAATCGAGAAGGAAGCCATATTGCCCTCTACCCACTGCGACAACCTCTATTTCGCGGTTCACATATCCCCGGCACGCGCCCTTCCCAGTTTGAAGGGTAAATGGAACCGCGAATGGGTTTCTCCCAGTTGAAAATTTATTCGAAATTTGTTCCCAAGCCTGTCTTTTGTCATTCTCTCGACAACTAGATGCTCACCACGGCTTACCGTTATGAATCTTCGGTGGCTACATTTAATTTCCGCCCCATGAAGAAATACCGGATACTCCGGCCCCGCCACATATATCAGACCATCCTGCTTATCGTCTGGCTGACACTCTGCGGTTTACTATTCAAGACTAATTATATTACGTCTTCCCGGGCTCGGGTCATCGCATCGTTGGCCACCGGCATTAAAAATATTCCCAGCGATTCGGAATGGATGAATATTTATCACAATGGTAAAAAGTTGGGATATACACTTTCCGCCATTACCAACCTGGGCAGCGAGGGCTATGCCATTACCAGTACGACCCGGATGCGACCGGTCATTGCCGGTGTAACGGCCGAAGTTTCCCTTTCAAATCGGGTCAGGGTAGATACACTGTTCCGACTGATTTCCTTCGATTTTCGTTTACTTTCAGAACAACTCAATACCCGCATGGTAGGCCAACGACAGGGCGGCACCCTGCTGTTGACCATCCATCAGGGGAAAGAAACTACCACGCGTGAAATCGCCCTGCCCGACGATGTTTACAGTACACTGGGGCTTCAGGCCATGGTGGCGCGGCAGGGGATCAAACCCGGTGATCATCTGAAAATTCCTTCTTTTGACCCCATGGCCATGGAAATGGGTGAAATGGAAATCATCCACGAAGGGAAAGAAACGATCGTCATAGACGGCACTTCTTATAATTTGAATAAGATACGAGTGGAATTCCGGGGCTTTCCGTCTCTGTTCTGGCTGGATGATAATGGTCTGACATACCGCGAGCAATCAGTCCTTGGGTTGGTAATGGAGCGGACCACTCCGGCCGCTGCTCTGGCTTTTGATGATCAGGCTCCCGACCTTATTGAAACGTATGCCATTCCGGTGGATCAGCCGATTCTGAGACAGGAGGACTTAACGGAGCTCGAACTGGAATTGATCGGTATTGATTCCTCGCTGGTGCTGGCCGGACTTTCAGAGCGGCAGCAATTAATCTCCGGTTCTCCTGTTGTGTTGCGCATGCGGGCCGTTCCCACGACCGCTGACGAACCTCTGGCCCCTTACCTGGTGGCTACGCCCTTGATTCAGAGCTCTCACCCGCAGATTGTCAGTACGGCGCGCACGGTAACCCGCGAGAGTACCGATCCCGAAAAACGGGCGGAAGCACTCGTGAATTTTGTATTCAATTATATCAAAAAACAACCGGTCGTCAGTGTGGGGGCGGCCGTTGACATCCTGGATGGAAAAGCCGGCGATTGCAGCGAACACACGACCCTCTACACGGCCCTCAGCAGAAGCCTGGGACTGCCGACAAAAATGAATATTGGTATTGTCTATCTTCAAGGACGATTTTTATATCATGCCTGGCCATCGGTCTATCTGAATGGCCAGTGGGTTGCCGTCGACCCGACGCTGGGTCAAGTCCGGGCCGACCCCACCCACATTACCTTCATGGAGGGCGATTTTTCACGCATCGCACAACTGGTTCCCGTATTGGGAAAACTGCAAATTCATATTCTCCAACAAACCCATAAGACACCATCATGATTTCTCTTTCTAACGTAACCAAACGATTCGGCTCCCTGACGGCAGTGGATCATTTTACCCTGACCGTTCAGGCCGGTGAACTGTTCAGTCTGCTGGGGCCGAACGGCGCCGGAAAAACCACAACAATAAAAATGCTGACAGGATTGACGGCGCCCGACAACGGGCGAATTGAGCTGAACGGGTATGATATTCTCTCCCATCCGGTGGAAGCAAAAAAAATCACCGGTTACATTCCCGATGCCCCTTATCTGTACAATAAACTCACCGGCGTGGAATTTCTGACCGTCATTGGCCAGTTATATCAATTGCCGGCGGCAGTCATCCGAACCAAAATTGCCGAATACCGGGAGCGGCTGGATATGGAAGATTGGTTCGAACAGCAAATTGAAGGTTATTCCCGGGGCATGAAGCAACGGGTGGCATTTGCCGCCGCCATGATCCATGAACCGAAAATACTGATCATCGATGAACCTATGGTGGGACTGGATCCCCGTACCGGCCGAAACATGAAGCAACTGATGCGGGAAAAAGCAAACCGCGGTACCACCGTTTTTCTATCCACGCATAACCTGAATGTAGCGGAAGAGCTTTCGGACCGGATCGGCATTGTGCACCGGGGCAAACTTCTGTCCGTGGGAACATTTGACGAACTGAAATCCACACCCGGCGAAACCCTGGAGGAACTCTTTATCCAGCTGGTGGAAGAGTCGGCCGACGATACGCCAACCGCGGCTTAGATGATTTACCGCACCTTCTTATCCATTCGAGCAAAATCATTCTGGCGCTCAGCTCGTTCCAGCTTCCGTCAGCGATGGCTGGAAACGGCAGTTCCAGTTATCATTGTAGTGGGAATTCTGGTCGGGGGATATCACCTCTTGTTGACCGGAGCGCGCTTTCTATTATCTCAGGGGGAAATCGGTGTTCTACTGCTGGATCGCTTTTTTTTCCTAGGCTGGTCCATTATTTTCTATCTGTTGATTTTATCCAATATTCTCACTTCCCTGAGCACCCTTTACCGGTCGCCAGAAGTGTCGTTTTTCCTGACCAAACCCGTGGCTTACGTACAATTATTCAAGTTTAAATTATTCGAAAATCTGGTCTATAGTTCCTGGGCTATTCTTTTGCTGGGTATTCCCCTCACACTGGCTTACGGACAGGTCAAGGCGCTGTCCTTCGGCGCCATTGCCGGATTCCTGCCCCTGGCCCTGTTACCCTTCCTGTTAATTGCGGCCGCCATTGGACTGGTATTGATTCAGATTGTGGTTCATCTATCGCGATGGTTTCAAATGCGATCGGTATTTCTGGCATTGGCCGGCATTTTCGCCCTTGTATTTTACCTTTATTTCAAATTCAACCAGCAAGATACCATTCTAGTGGGGATGTCGGGGAATTTCCGTGTATTGTCCCGCTACATGGGCAATTTATCCACGCAGCCCTTTGCTTTCATTCCAAGTTACTGGCTCAGTGAAATGATCGTGAATTTCGCCCAGCGGGATTGGTCCGGGTTGGCCTTTTTTCTGGCTCTGATGGTGACAACGGCTCTGGTCTTTTTTGAATGCAGCGCCTGGTTTGCCACCAAAATGTATTTTTCGTCTTATCAGGTGATGGAAGGTGTCAATGCCCGGCGCCAGCGGCTTTCCTTCCGTGCCATATCGGATCGTTCCCTGTTCCGGCGTCTGCCATCGCAATATCGCGCCCTGGTGATCAAAGATATTTTACAATTCGTACGGACACCGCAACAGTGGATCCAATTTCTCATGTTTGCCTTTTTCATTGCCATCTATCTTATCAATCTTTCACGGACCGATATTCGTTTGGAAGATATGGATCCATTCTGGCAAACCCTGATCTATATCTTCAATTTCGGATTTTCGGGATTTATGCTGGCCGCCCTCACCTCACGCTTCGTCTATCCCCTGATCAGTCTCGAAGGGCCGGGTCTGTGGATCCTGCTGTCGGCCCCCATGAATCTGTCCCGCGTGTTTCAGGTGAAATTCTGGATGTCCTTTACCTTGTTTTTTACCTTGTCAGAAATTGTTGCCCTTTTGGGCAATTACTATCTGGGACAGGATCAGGCCATGGCCACTATTTCCACCCTGTTTCTGCTTGTGATGAGCCTGGGACTGGTGAGCATATCGCTGGGGCTGGGTGCCGTATTCCCCCGTTTTGATGAAACCAACCCCATGCGTATTTCGTCTGGGGCCGGGGGCATCATTACCGTGCTGGCCAGCTTGCTTTATGTGGGGATCATGGTGGGGGGCATGGTGCTGGTCTATAAATTATGGCTTTCCGGTGGATGGTCAACCCAATTGGCAGGCCTCATTGGCACTGTGGGTCTGATCAGCCTAGTTATCGTCTATTTGCCGCTTAAATGGGGACACCGTGTCCTGTTGAAAACTCATGCTTAGCTCCAGTTATTTCTCCTTTGTATATTTGTCAGAATAAAGAAGGAGAATTTTTATGAAATGCAATGTGGGAAAAACGGATCGTAGGATCCGTTTGATAACCGGTAGTGGTATTCTGATTGTTCATTATGCTTACTACCTAATCACCGGTTACTATTGCGTTTGGGCCAATCTTGCCTGGATATTGGTGTTGACGGCCCTTTTCCGCTGTTGCCTTCTCTATATGCCTTTCAAATTCAGCACGGCCAAAAAGGAGGAGTAGTCAATCCCGGCACCCTTGAAAGGGCCCAGATGGGCCCTTTTTTTATTTGCCTTTCCGATGAAGAAAAAGTGACCTGACCCGGGCTGCATCTGTTTCCGACAAAGGCGTGCCCAGGGTCGCTGCCGAAACGACTTGGGCAGGGTTCCTTTGCCCCAGCAAAACACAGCCGGTGGGGGCATCGGTGAGCAGGGCATCTACAACACCGTGGATAACGGGTTGGGGATGATTTGAAAACCGGGATATCAACTTCGCCCTATTCTCCTGCATGAGGGTAATAACTGTGGGATCGCCAAATTCCGGGACATTTCGGCGAAAGTCACCCTCCGGAAACGACACCGGTTTTTCATATTTCCCCGTTAAAAGTCCATGTTTTAATGGCGAAAAAAAGCAAACCCCCACATTATGATCTTCCACCCATTGTTTTAAACCGCTAGAGGCATAAGTGTCGTCGTAAACACTGCGATAGGGCTGCACGACATCGGGATCAACCCGGGCAATAAATTGCATGATTTTCTCCGAATCCCAGTCAGAAAGCCCAATAAACCGGATTTTTCCTTCCTCGCGAAAACGGTGCAACTGAGCAATAGCATCCTCCAATATGGTATCGGATTCAAACAGACAATGGTGTAAATAGTATAAATCGATTTCATCAACCTGAAGATTGCGGAGGGAATTTTCCAGGTGTTGTCGCATCATATCCGGATGATACCATTGCGAATAACCGCCCCTGTCCCAACCCACCTTGGTGGCCAGAAAGATATCCCGGCGGGGTAAGAATTTCCACATGGTACCGATAATCTTTTCCGACCGTCCGTTGCCGTATACGTCAGCCGTATCCCAGTGACGGATTCCCAGTTCCCATGCTTTTTTCAGCGCAGCCACCGAGTCGGAATCGTTTTGCCCTGCCCAGCCTACTGATGTAGTTCCGGATGTGTTTTCACCTCCGTAAGACCAGGTTCCCAAACTGATTCGGGATACCGTTTCTCCGGTTCGTCCCAGGGTAATAGTTTTCATAGTGTATTTTCCTTTCTGGCGGAAGCCGCGTGGGCCAGCCACCGGAATAGATTCAGGTGTTCCGGGCGTTGAATCAGAATTTCCGGATGCCATTGGACAGCAACCAGTGTTTCAGGGTGGTCCCGGTGGCCCATCGCTTCAATCAAACCGTCTGATGTCCGGCCGGTGGCAATCAGATCCCGTCCCAGAGCTTTGATTCCCTGATGATGCGTACTGGCCACCAACGGGTTTGCCGTTCCCATGATGCCTGCCACCAGTGAATCTTTGGACAATATGACAGGGTGTTCCACCCAGGGTCCGTTAAATTCACCGTGATTAATGGACCCGGAAAACAGAGTCGGCAAATCCTCATACAGAGTTCCACCATGAATCACATTAATCTGTTGCAAGCCCACACAAATTGCCAGAATCGGTTTCCCTGATGTTAATACGGCCTGATAAATTGCCCGGTCAAAGGCTTCCCGTTCTTGCGACAGAACGGGTTGGACAACCAGTTCCGGATGATTACTGTGATAGGTTTCCGGTGATATATCATCACCGCCAACCATCAGCAAACCATCGATGGCGGAAGCAATATCGTCTGCAAAAAAATCCGAATCCGAGTGATGCAGCGTCATGGGAATACCGCCACCCTGCCACACGGCATGGTAATATTTTTCCCTGGTTCCGTTCCAGATCACATCCTGGTGGCGAAAATGATAGGGGTTTATGCCAATGCGTGGTTTCATAATCATTCTATCAATAAAATTTGGAAGAAATTAGACCACCTTTACATTAAACTCACACCCCATTTTATGTCTTCAGCGATGAAAAAACTTGATATTGGACACCGGAATTATCCTCTGGATACCGCCCTGTCGATTCTGGAAACAGAAGTCAGTCAGGCGATTTTTGAGGGTAAGATTCGTGTTATTAAGGTGGTTCACGGACATGGCCGGGGACGGTTACGGCAAGCTGTTCGCGACTGGTGTAATGAACAAACCGGTCGTTTTCTGGCTGTAGTTCATGGGGAAAACTACGATGCCTTCGACAAAACCAGTGCTGCAATGCGTGCCGCCTGCGGATATCCCCCGGACACGGATCTGGGGCGAAAAAACCGGGCCGTCACCTATATCTGGGTGCGGTAACCAAACGCCCGGCTTTAGGCTATACTAACCGCAGCAACCAGGCACAGATCAGAGCCGCATAGGTGCCCAGAACATATCCGGCAATTCCCAGCATAACACCTACCGACGCCAGTGCCGGATGAAAAGCAGCGGCGACAATTGGTGCAGACGCAGCACCGCCGATATTAGCCTGGCTGCCGACCGCCATGAAGAATAACGGTGCCTTCAGTAGGCGCATAAATAGCAACAATACAATAATATGTACCAGAATCCAGGAAAAGGCCATCAGAATCAGGTAGGGATATTCCGCGACAGCAGTAAAATCGGCGTGAGCACCGATAACACCGATCAGCAGATATAACATGAATGTCCCGATTTTTGAGGCACCGACTCCTTCCAAATATTTTATCCGGGTAAAGGAGAGCGTCACACCCAAGGTGGTAATGAGAATTACAGTCCAGGTTGTGTGGGAAATGATTACTCCGATCGGAGGCAGGGCCTGGCCGGCCAGATAACACAGCCACGAACCGCCAAAGGCCAGCGCCAGAATGGTCATGTAGTCGCTCGTTGTGGGAATCCGGGCGGCCTTTTCCTGAAATGCAACCACCTTGTCCTTCAATGCTTCCACCGCCGAATTATCCGCTCCCAACCAGCGGTCAAAGGCCTGGTAGCGCCCGGCGAGAAATAAAAGAATTCCCATCCATACATTCGCCACCACGACATCAACGATAACCATGGTACCCAGCGTCGTATCGCTGGCACCGACCGATTTTCCAATGGCAATAAAATTCGCGCCGCCACCGATCCAGGAACCGGCTAAGGCCGCCATTCCTTTCCAGATATCGGAAGGCAGATAGGACTGAAACAGCCACAACGACAACGGTCCACCAGCCACAACGCCCAGCGTACCAGCTAAAAACATGATTAGGGCTTTCGGTCCCAGCCTGATGATTCCGGCGATATCCACAGCCAGCGTTAATAGGAGTAAACTAGCCGGTAGGATAAATGTTTTAATGCTGTTGAAAATGGGGGCCTGCTGCGGAATAATGTGCAGGGTCGACAATAAGGATGGAATGAAATACGCAAAAACCAGGGCCGGAACGATTTTGAACAATTTCCCGATAACCCGATGGTCGGCCAGAAGAAAAATTCCGGCCGGAATGGCGCAGAGAACAGCCAGAAGCCCAAAAGGATGCGTGATCAACGTTCCCATCATGCGCTAAAACGGACTATACCGTTCCACGATGAAATCCTGTAAGGAAACGCCACGTTGCCAGAACTGGTCCTGAACCTGAATTGTCGGCGAGCCGCCCTGGAGAATGATATCCAGATAGCGTTCCAGATACACTCTTTCGGAACGCTCCAGTCCCCGGGAATGATCATCCAGTCCCTGCAAGGCCAGGGACATGAAATGATTTATCCAGTAACGAATCGGCTTTCCCCGAGGTCCAGCCTGGTCCATATCCAACTGTCGTGCCAGAAGGTTTAAATCGAACCGTTCCTGTTCTGTCCACAGCGAAATCTCTTCCCTGGTTTGTTTGCGAATGGGTTCCGAGTACAGAAGACCCAGCCAAAATGCTGCCGGGGCCAATTCGGAACCAGCCGGTGGGCGATCGCTGATTCTTAGCTCAAGGACATTTTTAAAACGAACATGAGTAAAAATCTGATGCAGGGCCAGAAGAATGTGATCCTGTTGCAATACCCGGTTTTCTTCCAGGACATCGAGCCAGGTGCCCAGAGGTCCGCCAAAGGGACTTAGCTGTTCATCGGTGCCACGCACAAAAATGGCCGGTGTTCCGATTACCATATCCACATATTGCCGTATCAGATTGTCCGGCTGATTCAGTCCCTTGTCCAGCAGATAGCCACAGCGCTCACGATCGGTATTTTCCCAGACCTGGTAACGGATGTTTTCCAATCCGACCGGTTTGCCCTGCCGAAAAGGAGAGTGGGAAAATGCTATGGCCGCCAGTGGCGACAGAACATCTCCGATATGGGCCATTTCTGCCGCCTCCTCTTCGGTGGAAAAATCCAGATTGATCTGTACGCTGGCGGTATTCCGCATCATCCACGAGCCCTGGTCTCCGGTCAACGCAAACCTGTCGTTCATAATCCTGTATTTATTCTCAGCGATGAGCTGAATGTCCTCGGGGACGTAGCGGGGATCCAGTGAAAAATCCAGGTGAATCAATTGTTCCCGTTCGCTGATTTTTCCGGCAGCCTCAAAGTAGCTCGACATGAAGCGATCAATATCAAAAAGTGTTTTGCATGGTGGTGAGGCCCACTCCAGTTGCCCCCCGGGCTCCAGCGTCAGGTTGAAGCCGGCCTGTTCCGGTGCCAGAATCGTCTCCAGTTCTGTACGCATATCACTGGCAGAAAATTTTTCTCCCGGATTTACCGGCAGGCGGTGACCATCGGGACCGTAATAGAGACATTCGATTTCGACGCCAATGCAGCGGTCCTGCTCCGGCTTGCAATTGTTTATAATGGTGGAATGAATTTTATCCGCAACAGACATAAGGCATAAGATTACTGACCGATCGGGAATTCCCAAAATGAAAAACCCGGATCGGAGGCGATACGCATTACGATTTAAGTGTCGGGTCAAGGGCGTCCCGGAGGCTGTCGCCCAATAGATTGAAACCCAGGACAGTAATGGCAATGGCAATGCCGGGGGCCATTGATATCCAGGGCGCCAAGCGGAGAAAGTCCTTCCCGGTATTAATCATGGCGCCCCAACTGGGTGTAGGGGGTTGGGCACCCAGACCCAGGAAGGAAAGGCTGGCTTCCGCCATGATGGCGCCGGCAATTCCCAGGGTATACGCCACAATGACCGGAGCCAGGCAGTTGGGAACAACATGGCGCCACAGAATACGCCAGCGACTGAACCCCAGAACCTGGGCCGCTTTCACGAATTCCCGTTCCTTTACGGATAAAACCTGACCTCGCATGAGGCGGGCCATTCCCGGCCAGGACACAAAGCCGATGGCAATGAAAACCACTGTCAGACTGGGCTCAAAGGCAGCAGTAATACCAATTAAGAAAAGCAGAGTGGGAAACCCAAACATGATATCGGTAAAACGCATGATGATTGTTTCCAACCAGCCGCCCCAAAAACCAGCAATGGCCCCCAGAATCAGACCAACGATCAGGGACAGTGTGGATGCACTGATCCCCACCAGAAGCGAAATCCGCGCGCCGTACAGCAGCCGGGACAGAACATCGCGGCCGAAATTATCGGTGCCCAGCCAATAACGGCGGGTCTGATGCCATTCCGACTCCGGTTCTCCGGCCAACTGTGACTGGTGCAGCGTCAACGTACGACCCAGTTGATCTGTATAGGCGACACGAACACCATTAACCTGTATATCAGTAACCGCCACCAGTTGTAACGGCAAATCGGGACGGTAATGAAAACGAATGATTTCCCCTTTAAATCCCGGTGGTTTATTCATGAACTCCAGAACCTGAGCGTCGGGATCCTGAGGTGCCAGAAGAGGGGCAAACAGGCCGGCAATGACAATAATCCCGATTAGAAAAAGACCAACCAAGGCCGCCCGGTCGGCCAGTAGGCGCTGTCGCGTCACCTGCCAGGGAGAACGAATATCGTTTTTCACCCTTTGCCACCCCGTTCACTGCGAATTCGTGGATCCACAACGCCGTACAATAAATCGACAACGAGATTGGCCAGAATAAACATGAGCGCCATGAAAAGCACGGTTCCCTGAATTACGGGAAAATCACGTTTCAGGATCGCATCCAGTGCCAATCGCCCCAAGCCTGGCCAGCCGAAAATGGATTCCGTCAGAACTGCGCCGGAGAGATAACTGCCGAAGTCGGTTCCAATAACGGTAATGACCGGGACCAAGGTGTTGGGAAAGGCATGTTTGAGGATAACTTTCCATTCTGGTAACCCCTTCATTCGGGCTGTGCGGATATAGGGCTGGTCCAGGACATCCAACATGGTGGCGCGAGTCAGGCGGGCCAGATAAGCCGCGGACCTGGTCCCCAGGGTGATGGCGGGAAGGACAACATATTCGATGCCGCCAAATCCGGTGGGCGGCAGCCATCGCAAGTAGACCCCCACAACCAGGACCAGCATTAACCCCACCCAGAAAACCGGGGCCGAAATGCCGATTAAGGCCACGAACATGGTTCCCTTGTCCAGCCATGATCTTGGCCGCAGGGAAGAAATGATCCCCACTGTCAAGCCCAGCAGAACGGCAACAACCATGGCGGTGATAGCAAGAATCATCGTGTTGGGAAATTTATCTCTGATCTGGTCGGTTACGGCTTCACCGGTATAGAAAGAGGTTCCGAAATCGCCCCGGAGGATATTCACCAGATAACGACCAAACTGCAACCAGAGGGGATCGTCCAGATGCAATTCCTGGCGCAACCGTTCCACCGTTGCTTCGTCATAACGTTCACCCACCATGGATTGAACCGGATCCCCCGGTACAATGTACATCAATATAAACGTAATGATGATGACACCCAACAGGACAGGAATGGTGTGTAAAATCCGTCTGGCAAGGTAACCTATCATTGTTTGACCTTATACCAATCGTCGTAACGCTGGGCATTGAAAATAAGTTTGGATGAGAAACCCTTGAGCCGGGGTTGTAAAACGATATTGCTTTCGGAATACCAGAGGAAGACCCAGGGCGCAGCGGAAAATATTTTCCGGTTGGCCAATGATATCAATTCCTGTCGCCTTTTACAGGCGGGCAGGCGCTGGATTTCTTCAATGATGGCATCAATTTCCGGATCATGAAAGCGGTTTCGTTTGGCCATGGATTCGCGGGAATGGAATAGGGGATAAAGAAAATTTTCACCATCCGGATAATCGGCAAACCAACTGAGATAATAGATATCTGGTTTCCCTTCTTTTACCGCGGTCCGGAATACATTCCAGTCACTGCGAAGGAGTTCCACCTGGACACCCACTGCGGCCCAATAGGATTGAAAGGCTTCCAGAACATGATACATTTCCGCATCGCCGGCCACCCAGAGTTTTGTTTTCAGTCCTGACGCATAACCGGCTTCCCGGAGTAACTCTAATGCTTTTTCAGGATCGTAGGGATATGGATTTGGGGCCGGACTCGACAATAAGGCTGGGGGCACAGGTCCCGATGCCGGTTGACCTACGCCGAAACGTAATATTTCAATTATTTTCTCCCGATCCAGGGCCAAGTTCATGGCCCGACGTACCCGGACATCATTGAAAGGCGGACGGGAACAGTTCATGCCGACATAATACAGACTGAGATCACTTTCGGTATAAATATGATCCCGCCACCGGGGATCAGACCGCCAGGCTGATATTTCCACATTGGGAATATCCAGTAAATCCAAATTCCCGGCTTCAAACTCTGCGCTGCGAGTCATGGGTTCTACTAAAATCCTGATGCGCAACCGGGATGTCTTGGGATGTTTGCCCCAGTAAGCTTCATTCCGGATGAAAACCAGTTCGCCGTCCCGGTCCCAGGTTTCCAATTGCCAGGGTCCACTCCCGGCAGGGTGGGTGGCAATTGTCTTAATCTGTTTTTGGTTCACAATGGCAGCCGTTGGCATAGCCAGGTATTGAATAAAGGGAGCGAATGGTTCATCCAGACGTAATACCAGGGTGGTATCGTTCACAGCCTTCAATCCGGTGATCGTTTTTTTTGTGCCGGAAATAACATCACGGGCACCGGTAATGCGATCGAAAAGCCAGGTCTGCGGTGAACGCGTTTCCGGGAGTAATATACGTGTAAAAGAATAAATAACGTCGCGGGCCCGGATTGGGGTTCCGTCAAAAAACCGAGCGTCCCGACGTAAGTGAAAAGTATAGGTCCGGCCGTCAGGGGAAACGTCCCAATATTGGGCCAGGCAGGGGACCAGTTCTGTTCCCTGGTCAAATCGAACAAGATTATCATAGACTAAGGACATGGTGCGTCCGGAGCGGAAATCGGTGGCGGTGGCAGGATCAAAACCGCGGATATCGGCGGGAAAGGCTAATATAAGAGCATCCTTCGACGAGGAATCCGGGGTACAACCTGCGAGCCAAAGCAGAATGGAAATTATAAGGAGCCGTCTTGCGTGTCCCGTTTGCATGGGAATGAAATTACGCCGTAGCCTTACATCCGGGGAATTAATGTTGATAAGACTGTTGCGCTTTTTTGGGGGAAGGTTCAATGGAAATACTCAATCCCAGACCACTGCTGACTTTCATCAGGGTCAGGCTTGGTTTATAATGGTTGTTTCCGTTTTGAAAACGGAAAAAATATCCTGCCAGGTCCCCAAAATTCGTGACGCCGGCTCCAAACACCAGATTCTCTTTGAGCCGCCAGCCGAGACCAACACGGAAACGTAGCGGTTCGGGGCGAAGATCAAAACGATCCATGAATCCGCTCTCAACAAAAAACACAGGAGGACCTAACCGAAGATATCCGGTTGGAATCAGATACACTTGGTTTGTATCCGAAAGCCCCGTTGTGGCCGCAATTCCGATACCGAGTCCAACCCATTTATAATTGATGTTGTCATAGGCCGTAGCCGCCATCAATCGCTGTTTGGATTCACGACGCCATTTTTTATCTACATTTGTACGAGTAAACGAATCTTGCGTATAAATGAAGTTAACGCCGGTATAATTCACGTGTTTTTTGGTTTGCGTTTTTTGTTCCATACCTGCCAGCACACCAAGGTAGCGGTGATCATAAATGATCGTTTCTCCCCCACATTCTTGTTTTTGCCGGTGGCTGTGGCCCCCACCAACGGCACCATAATAGTGAATTCCTTTTTTGATTTCCGCATAGTGCATGGAATCCACCGTCGCGGTGATTTTTCCCTGAGTTAAGATATTTTTTCTCCGATGAAAATCATCAAAGGACATATTCTGATCGCCAATCCGGACGAGTGTATTCCGGGTGTGGTCTACTAGGTATACC
>JBHHUC010000070.1:0-9617 GCA_046861395.1 Fidelibacterota bacterium | reverse complement strand
TCTATTTAACGGGTGACCTTCAGTTTCAGTCGCATGACTGGCAATTGAGACAAAAAATGATCGGACACGCCGCCGGACACCGTCTGGATGCCTTATGGGAATTTTTCAATCCCCGCTTTGGATTTGTGACTCGGATTACGCCCAAACTTTCGCTATTCGTAAATGTTGGCCGGGCCCGGAAAGAGCCGGCCGATAATCAAATCATTTCAGCGGACGATGTGTGGAGTACCCCTGTCCAGGTGGCTGCGGAAAGTATCTGGGATTATGAAACGGGTATTTCTTTCCATAATTCCTATATAGAATTCAACGTAAATGGATATATTATTGAATATAAGAATGAGCAGTTAAAGAATATCAATATAGAACAGGAAGGTGAATATAGTTATTATTCCGCCGACCGTACCCGCCATCAGGGAGTGGAGCTGGAAACCACTATAAGACCACTTCCATCCCTTATTATTTCGGGAAACGGCACCTTGAATTATGATATTTTTACCTCTGGCATGCATACCGGGAACTATCTGCCGCATTTCCCCAGGTCGTTAATGAACCTTCGCTGCGTCTGGCAAAAACCGAATTATGAGATCGGTATTCATTTAAAATATGTGGGCCTTCAATTTTTGGATGACGAAAACCGCTGGGACATTGCTCCCTGGACGGTGGCGAATCTTTATGGTCAGTACACATATCGCAAAATAACGGTTAAACTCAGGATTGATAATATATTCGATAAGCTCTATGCCACCAATGGCTATGGATATCAGTGGGATGGACAAGATTACATATTTTACTGGCCGGCTGCCACGCGATCTCTTTTTGGCTCTATCGAATATGAATTTTAAATAAAAATTTACCCCAACGGCTGTCACCAGTAATTTCCAGGCATGACTGAAACAAATATGCGCCGTAAGCGCCTCTTCCTGATAGACGGATTTGCCATGTTGTATCGCTCTCATTTTGCCATGATTCGCAATCCACTCATAACGACAACCGGTTTGCATACCAGCGCCCTGTTCGGTTTTATGAATCAGATGTTGAGACTCCTGAGAGACGAGAATCCGGACTATATTGCTGCCGTATTCGATACCGACAAAAAAACATTCCGCCATCATATGTATCCCGATTACAAGGCTACACGGGAAAAAATGCCGGATGAATTACGGGATCAAATTCCGTGGCTGTGGAAATTGCTGGAAGCCATGAGAATACCAACGCTTTCCAAGGAAGGATTTGAAGCCGATGATATCATTGGAACCCTGGCCAAGCGCGGTGAAGCCCAGGGACTGGACGTATATCTTGTCAGCGGTGATAAGGATTTCATGCAATTAATCTCTAATCAGGTTTTCATGATTGCGCCAGGAACGCGCTCCAGTGGTCCTGTCCTTTATGATCGCAAAGGCGTGGAAAAAAAGTGGGGTGTTCCTCCCGAAAAAATCGTTGATTTACTGGGACTGATGGGAGATGCCTCCGATAATGTACCCGGGGTACGCGGTGTTGGGGAAAAATCTGCCGTTAAATTGATAGCTGAATACGGTTCATTGGAAGCAGCGTTGGAAAATGCCAACAATATTGGGAATAAACGAGTCCAGAACGGATTGCTTGAATGTCGTGAAGCGGCGTTGCTGAGCAAGAAATTGGTAACCATCGATACTGACGTTTCCATTGATGAATCGATTGATGATTTGAAGCTGAATAAGTTTGATTACGAACAGTTGGCAGAACTATTCACCGAGCTCGAATTCTTTGCCTTGCTGAATCAGATTACTCCCCCGGATTCATCCGGCGCTCAGGACGAAAATCAAATTGAAAAAACATACCGGAATATCACCAACGCCGATGATTTGAAGAATCTGGTACAAGATCTGGAAGACTTGACCTGGCTGTCTATCGATTTGGAAACGACTTCCGTGGATCCCATGCGGGCTGAAATTGTTGGCATTGCTCTTTCTTTTCGCAAGGACGAAGGATATTACATTCCAATAGTATATCCGGAGCAAACAACAGGATTTATTGACGGTGATGATTTGCAATATGTCCTGGGGTTATTGAAACCGATTATAGAAAATCCAAAAATTCAAAAAACAGGACAGAATATCAAATATGATGCGCTGATCCTGAGTCGACATCAAATTGTAATGAAGGGAATTTCCTTCGACACAATGGTGGCGGCTCATCTGCTGAATCCTGAATTTCGATCATTGAAGCTAGAAACCCTGGCGCTGGAATATTTGAATTATTCCATGATTCCCATTGAAGAATTGATTGGAACCGGCCGGGTTCAGTTGTTGATGGCGGATGTTCCCCTGGAAAAGATTGGTTACTATGCTGCCGAGGATGCCGATATCGCGTTACAGCTAACGGAGATCTTGGCACCAAAACTGGAGGATGTCAATCTCAAAGATTTCTTTCATACGGTTGAATTACCTCTGATCCCGGTGCTGATCGACATGGAAAAAACCGGAGCTTATGTTGATCCGGATATCCTGGCGGAAATGAGTGAAAGACTGGGTCGTCGTCTGGAAGAGTTATCCCAGGAAATTCTGCGTGAAGCGGGAACGGAATTCAATATCAATTCGACTCAGCAACTGGCAGTGGTATTGTTCGATACGCTGGAATTACCCCAGATAAAGAAACGTTCTACCGCCGAGGAAGTATTGCACCAACTACAGGGATTTCATCCTCTCCCCGGCATGGTGCTGGAATATCGCAAATTAAACAAGTTGAAAAATACGTATCTGGATTCCTTTCCCGATTTTATACATCCAGACACCGGTCGGATTCATACCAATTACAGTCAGACGATTGCCGCCACCGGTCGTTTATCAAGCAGTTCGCCCAATTTTCAGAATATTCCTATCCGGACCAGCATTGGCCGGGAAATCCGCAAGGCATTTCGAGCCCAGGAGCCGGAGTATGCAATATTCTCCGCCGATTATTCACAAATCGAATTACGCATCATGGCCCATTTAAGCCATGACAAAGGATTGTTGGAAGCATTTCAGAAGGGGCAGGATGTTCACGCCAAAACTGCCAGTCTCGTGTATAATGTTCCCCTGGAGGAGGTGACCAGTGATATGCGACGAACGGCGAAGATTGTGAATTTCGGTATCATGTATGGCGCCGGACCGTTTCGTATGAGCCAGGAGCTGGGTCTGCCCCGTAACGAAGCTCAGAAAATCATTGATCAATATTTTGAACGTTATGCTGGCATAAAGGATTATATTGCCCGGACCATTGAGCAGGCCCGGGAAAAAAAGTATGTCCAGACCTTGCTGGGGCGGCGACGCCCGGTGTGGGATGCCGACAGTACAAACCGTCTGCGTCGGGACGCAGCTGAACGGATGGCCATTAATATGCCGATCCAGGGAACGGCGGCTGAATTGATTAAGTTAGCCATGATCAATATTCATGCGGATTTTATACGACAGAATTTAAAATCGACCATGATTTTACAGGTCCATGATGAATTGATATTCGAAGTTCATCAGGATGAAATCGAAACGGTAAAATCCATTGTAATTTCCCGGATGGAATCGGGCCTGAAATTGGATGTTCCCCTGAAGGTAGACTGGGGCATCGGTCAATCCTGGTTTGAGGCACATTAGGAGCAGCAATGGAAGCAAGTATTGCATTAAAGAAAGTTGGTAAACAGATTGGTGATGCCACCATTCTGGCGGGCTTGACCTTTGGAATAGAAAAAGGAACAATGGTTGCGATTGTTGGCGATAATGATGCCGGAAAGTCCACCTTACTGAGGGTCATGGCCGGTTTCGAAAATCCAGAATACGGTTCCGTATTTATCCATGGTCTTGACAGCATCAAGCGACGCCGTGAAATCCGGCAAATGATTGGATATGTTCCTCTGGAGTCGGATTTAGACCCTTGGTTGACTCTCACGCACAATATCAGGCATATTGGAGAATTATACGGTGTTCCTGAAGCGGCGATTTACCAACGTACCACACGCTATGCCGAACAACTGAACGTTACGGAATTCCTGGATATACCCGCCGGAAATCTGTCGCCCGGGATTCAAAAGAAAGCCATGTTGATCCGCGCATTGATTCATGATCCCGATGTATTGATTCTGGATGAGCCGACGGCCTTTATGGATGCTGAATCCCATCGCCAGACCTGGGACTTGTTACAGAAAATAAAGCAGGAGCGAACCATCATTTATGTCAGTCATGAGTTGAGCGATGTGGAAGCGGCACATGACCGGATCATTGTTTTGCATCATGGTAAGGTCATTCTGGACGGAAGTCTGGATAAGCTTCTGGAAAGCACACTTGAATTTCACCAGTTTCAACTTGAGTTCGAAAATCTTAGTGACACCTTGTATCAGAAACTTCAGGCCATCCCCGGAATTGTATCACCATCGAAAATGAATCACATGTTTCATTTTTACGGTCGTTCCAGAAAAGTATTTTTTAAAGTACTGGATGCCGCCAGGGACGAGATCCTCCACGATTTGAATATTAAAAAAATGGGATTGAAGGATTTGCTGGATTCACAATTTGCCCGGAAAGGATTGGACGAATGAATGTCCTCCTTACATTCCTGAAGCGGCGCTGGTGGCTGACCCAGGACCGGCTCTATTCGACCCTGATGATCATGTTCATGACTCCGGTCATTGTATTCCTATTTGTTCATATGCCTTTGAACGCCATTATTGTGCGCAGTATACGCAATATTTCCTATGGAGAATGGGCATATCCGGGATATTTGACCATCATTTCGTTTCTTGGTTTACTACCAACCATTTATCGCGATCTCTTCGAATTGCGAATCCATAAGAAAGCATTGTTACCCATTACACTAACTCCCGTATCCAAAACGGAAATTGTGGTTGGGATCGTGGCCAGTGCGGTAGTGGAATCCATTTTTTTCGTAGTAATAGCCATGGTTGTATTTACCAGTCTGATGGACGTGAGTTTTCGCTGGTTCGATTTCCTTTTTATTATCGTTTATATGATATTACAGGGATTTCTTATCGGAAATGTCATTTCAACAATTTCACTGTTGACCAAACGCGTCACAACATTTATTCCACTCATTTTGATTGTCATGGGCTTTATTACCTTCGGGACCGGCTGCCTGCTCGAATTTGAATTCTTCCCGGGACAAATATCCGGGCTCCTTAAACTGATCCCTTCATCCATGTTATTGGAAAATCTGAGGACCGTTCTATTTACGCGTTATTTCATTTGGTGGACATTTATCACGCCCCTGCTTATCACCGTTTTGCTGACCCTACTGAACGGCCGCATTTTGAAACAGGTATTAAAACAATGAAAGTATATTTGTCCGGAGCCATAGAGCAGGCCGAAAATGACGGGGCAGATTGGCGTAATGAGTTGTCCATCTTTCTGGAAGAGCGGCTGGGACATGAGGTAATCGATCCGGTTAAACTTTCCGACCACTTGATTCAAAGCGAAAATGCTGAAGGTTTCCGATCATGGAAAAAATCGGATTTACAGCGGTTTAAATCGTTTATGCGTAAAATAATCAAGCAGGATATCATGGGTGTAACTACTGCGGACTATACGATTTGTCTATGGAATCGAGCTGTGGAAAAAGGCGGAGGTACGCAGGGCGAAATAACTCTGTCTTGGATTAAACAGGTGCCGGTATATCTGGTGTACGAAGGTGATATTGAAGATTTAAGCAGTTGGATCATCGGTTGTACAACTGAAATTTTCCCGGACTTTGCAGACCTAAAGCATTTCCTGCTGAAGAATTTTGGTGGTCGCCATGCGGGGACCTGAGGCCATAATTCATCTAGATCGACTGGTTTATAATTACCGGGCCATTCGGGAGCATTTGAATCAATTACCGGTAATGGCAGTTGTAAAAGCCAATGGTTACGGGCATGGTGCGGTACAAGTAGCTAAGGCATTGCATGGTGAAGGTGTGCGCTATTTTGCTGTATTTACGCTGGAAGAAGCCATTGAATTAAGACAGGCCGGCATCGTTGAACCCATTCTCATATTTAGCCGGTTTCATCCCGATCAGCTGGAAAAAGCGGCGCAAAACAGGATTACCATAAATGTTTCGGTTTACGATGATTTGGTGAAACTCATAGCATTCAATAGCAGTCATCGCAAACCCGTATACTTTCATTTAAAGATTGACACCGGAATGACCCGCCTGGGATTGAACCTGAGTGAAATAAACCACGTCTTTGAAACTATAAAACAGCATCCGGAATTACATTGCGAGGGGATATATTCCCACTATGCCACGGCGGACGAGGGAGATCTTTCCTTTGCCGAATATCAGCATAAATTATTCGAACAGGTTCTGGACATCGCCCGGATTCATGGTGTTGACATTCGCTATAAGCATTTTTCCAACAGTGGCGCGGTCTTGAACCTACCAGATTCCTGGTACAATATGGTGCGGGTGGGGATGCTGTTATATGGCGCCTTCCCGTCCGAAGAAGTTCCCCGCGATATCATGATTCGACCGGTTATGGAATTTCGCGGGCCCATTGTCAGTGTCCGGACGGTACCAAAAGGCACCCATGTCAGTTACGGTGGGAAATATATTACGGAAAAGGAAACCAAAATCGGGGTGATTCAAACCGGCTTCGCGGATGGTTTTCCCCGTCCCTGGTATAAGGGCGGATATGTGTCCTATCGCGGCAAACATTATCCGATTGCCGGACGAGTGTGTATGGATCAGTTTATGGTGGATTTTGGATCGGATCAACCACAAGAAGGTGATTCCGTATTGTTTTTCGGGGAACGGGGATCGGATAAGATTGGGGTTGAAGATATTGCTGCTGCCATCGGAAGCACGACCTATGTATTATTAACCGCCATCGGCGGAAGAACGAAACGCTATTTCACGTATACTGACTGATTAAGGTGTTTTTTCTGGTTTCCGCACCCAGGAACGTTTATCGGTAAACGACTGCACCATTAAATCAGCCCATTCATCGATTAAATTCAGAAGTTGTTTACGTTCCATATCATCATCAGGAATTTTTTCCTTGATGTATTCCACCATCGCAAAGCGCTTGTTCTGAATTTCACCATAGGTCATGCGATGTGTATCGCGCCATACTTCCAGTTCCTTCACGATCGATTCACGGACCGAATGAGCCTTTTGATACTTGGCCATGCGAGCGGAAATAAAAGTCCAGATAATAACCGCCACCGCGATGATACCAACCAGTAATTCAATAGTCATGGCACATCCTCCATTAATAGGCCAGGGGCAGTTTCAAGATGTTAAGCCAGTAGAACCACACCATGATGATGGCCACAATCACTGCCAGAGGCCAAGATATCATGGCATTGCGGATAAAATCACCCGGTGTCAATTTTCCACTGGAATACACGATGGAGCTGGCCGGTGTTCCGATGACCAGCCAGAAGGCCATGCTGGTGGAAATGGCTAATATGACGCCTACGATCAGTGGGTTGGTACCGGTACTAACGGCCATATCCAGAATAACCGGTCCAATCACGGCAACGGTGGCTCCGGCACTCATGAGATTGGTCAGTGAAGCCCCGATTACAATAACCAGAATAATAAGGGGAAGACCTGAATTCATTCCCAGCGGTTCAGTCATTTTTACGATGACGTCCGCCAACCAGGAGGCTGATCCGGTGGCTTTAAATACGGATCCCAGACTGATAGCTCCGGCGTAGAGAATAATAACGCCCCAACTGACTTTCGCTTCATAATCGCTCCAGGAAGTAAGTCCCAGGATCATGTAAGTAACCGCCCCCAGCATGGCGACACCTCCCAGGCCGAGAGAGAACCCCAGCACATCGCGGGTGAGTGATTTGTCAACAATCCAGAGGAAGACCACGATAAACATGATGCCGGCCACCAACCATTGTTTCTTCGTCATACCACCGTGTTTCTCCAAATCGGATTTGAGAATCTGTACGGCATCATCCAACTGATCAACTTCCGGTTTAAAGACCAGCGGCAGAACAACCGTCATGATGGCAGCCATGATAACCGTATAAAAACTGCCCATCAATAACCATTTCCCGAAAGAAACTTCGATGCCGATATTGGCCAGGAAACCAATCATGATAGCATTCCTTGCGCCTCCGGTCGGACTCATCGGGCCACCGATCATACAGCCGACGGCGATAGTGATTAATAATAAACGACCCAGGTTAGGCGCCGGTGTGTTGCGATCAGTTAGAGTATAGAGAGCGATGGCAATGGGAACATACATTGAAGCAATGGCGTGTTCGCCCACAAAAGCCGTCGGGATGGCTGTTCCCAGCAGCATGGCAAAGACAATGCGCCGCGTTTTCGTACCGGCAATATTGATGACCAGAATACCGATGCGTTTATCCAGTCCGTATTTCACCAGCGTGGCTCCAATGGCCAATGACCCGGCAATGAACCATACTGCGTCATGGGCGTATGTTGCCACAATCCGTGAAGGTTCGGTAATACCGAATAATAATTGAACCAGACCGATGGTCAACGCCACGGCGGGCATGGGAATGGCTTCGGTGGCAAAAAACACGACACAGGTAGCCAGTAAAGCAATGATGATCTGGATATTCTTGGCTTTTACGGCCAGCAATTCGGGACTTGAATTTGGGAATAGTTCAGCCGCTTTGGTAACCATGGATCCCAGGGGCGGAGTGGCAAAGCCTAACAGGATAAAAATAAATCCGCCTACGGCCAACCATTTATAATTTGTTGTTTTAGCGAATCCGCCGGAATTCTGTTGTTCTGGCTTACTCATAACGGGTTTAAACTGCTAAAAATTTTTGAGAATAGCAAGGATTAAGAGGTGGCGATCCTTAAAAGCTATATTTGGCGGTAATTAACCCCCCGCTGTGCCAAGTAATCCAGTATAAAATGAAATGCATTCTCATCCCGTCCCAATAATTCCATAGGACAAAGCCCCGGTTTATCCCATTGACCGTTTAAGATATAATTGGTCACGGCCGTGGCTGTGAACCCGGTAGTCCGGGCCATGGAACTGATACCTGCTTCCGTATCAAACCGATCAATCAATTCATATTGGATTTCGTAGGGCGCATGATTCTTTTCACCCCTGATCATGATTTGCATCAGAGTAATATCTCGATCTTCATCCGTCATCTTCCACTCGGGAATCAATAATTCAGCTGTTACATCAATCGGACGAACAAGTTGATCTTTAACGCGGAGTACTGAGGTGGCAAAGAACCCCAAATCCGTGAGCATGGTTAAATATTGCGTTGTGCCCCGATAGCGGATGGTTTTCTCCACCATATTCTCGATATTAACGGTTTTCAGAAGAGTGCGTAGTCCGTCAGTATTGAAAGCTTCCAGGTCCATTCCTGCCATGGTAATTCCTTCAAGATCGGACAGAGCTGCCACCGTTTGAATTTCCCCATCCATAACAATCCGGGCCGGCCGGGTATATTCCTCTATGACGTCAATAGGTGAAAAGACGGCCTTATATTTTAATGGCCCTGTCGGATGTTGTGGTAGACCACCTACCAGACAGCGAAATTGTTTCACATCCATTCTTCCTGCGAAGTAACCACAAAATAGATTACTCATTCCCGGTGCCAGTCCACAGTCCATGGCCAAAGTAACATTATATTCTTTTGCCAGAGGATCAAGGTCCCAAGGATCTT
>JBHHUC010000069.1:0-9694 GCA_046861395.1 Fidelibacterota bacterium | reverse complement strand
TGGATCGAGGACTGGATCCCAATGTATTCGGCCCTCGCCTATCATTCTTCTTCAATGCCCACAATCATTTCTTAACGGAAATCGCCAAATACCGGGCCGCCCGGCGGCTGTGGGCTAATCTGATGAAGGATCGTTTTCACGTCACCAATCCCAAAGCCCAGTTATGTCGTTTTCACACGCAAACCGGCGGTTCAACCCTGACCGCCCAGCAAATTGATAACAATATTGTAAGGACCACCATCCAGGCTCTGTCGGCGGTTCTGGGAGGCACCCAGTCTCTGCACACCAACAGTAAAGACGAGGCCCTGGCCCTGCCCACCGACGAGACCGCCCGCCTGGCCTTACGTACACAGCAGATCATTGCCTATGAATCCGGTATTGCTGATTATCCCGATCCTTTCGGGGGAAGTTATGTCATCGAAGAATTAACCGATCAACTGGAAAGTGACGCACGTGCACTCATCGCTCAGATCGATGATATGGGGGGGGCGGTAAAAGCCATTGAACAGGGATGGATCCAAAATGAAATCGCCCGCTCAGCCTACGAGTATCAGCAAAATATTGATTCGGGGGAGCAGGTCATTATTGGAATCAATAAATTTTCCGAAGAGTCCGAAACCGATGTGGAATTGTTAAATATTGACAAAGAACAAGTTCACCGGCAAAGGACCAACGTTATTGACTATAAAAAAAACCGCGACAATATGACGGTGCGCACAGAATTGGACGCCCTGTCAATCGCGGCGGGAACTTCTGAAAATCTTATGCCTTATATAGTCCAATGTGTCCGTGCGGAATGTACGCTGGGGGAAATTACCGACGCTTTACGTTCGGTTTTCGGCGAATATAAAGACACATTCTAAACCAACCGCTCATTAGAAACCGAGGTAAGATAAGAGGAAAAGATGAAACAGATCAGTGCAATCTTTACCGCCATAATCCTTATAGGGGGATGTGCAAAACAGAATACCGACCTGGTCACACCTGACCAGGTTTCAAACCCTGATCTTGCTGTCGAGCAAGGTCGGCTGGAACTGGAAAAACAACCGGACCTAAACCTGCCGGAAACCGACGACCAACGCAATGAGTCCGATCCGGCTTCGTCCGCGATGACCGGGGACACCGGGAGTACGGCAGCAAACAAGACGCAATCAAAAACCGGTGGACGGAGTAAAACCATGAACGCCACCAAGCCGGTTTCGTCCCCGTCCCTATCCTCCAACACCGTTTCATCCCGCGTCACTGCACCTGCGGCGACGGGCAACACCGCGGGTGAACTCACACCGGAAGGAAAGGATGAGGCTATTTCCGGAAATATTCCTGCTCCGCTGCTGGATCAACCGCGAAAAATGGAATATTCCCATGAAGTCCTCTTCCCTGACAGTGCCTGGGATAAATACATGATCCGGAAAGGTGATTTTCTGATTAAAATTGCCAAAAAGGAATATGATGACTGGACTATGTGGCGTGATATTTATCAATGGAATCGGGAAACTATCGGCGATGATCCCAATAAGATTTATCCCTACCACTGGCTGGACTTGTTAAAACCATACGACGAAGTCGAAGCCTGCAAACTGACCTTTTTCCCACGGAAAACACGGGAAGGAGAATCGCTCTGGACCATTGCCAGGGAAGTTTACGGGGACGAATATGCCTGGATTATTCTCTACTGGGATAATGAAGAATTACTGGAATCCAGTGATGGGGTGCTGTATCCCGGATTGCGGTTACAAATTCGTGAAAACATTGATCCCTGTGATTCCAAATCTTAGGGTAGCACGCTAATAAAAAAGGCGGAATATTTCCGCCTTTTTTTTATTTTAGAGCGTGAATTTTTCATCATCTGCCATCCGTCCCTTTTCTCCCGAGCGGTTTCAACAGCAATTAAACACCCGGCGCCTGGGGCAAACAATTCATTATTTCCCCAGTATTGATTCCACCAACGATTATGCCAAGACACTTTCCGGTCCGACGACTGCAGATGGTGATATTATCATTGCCGATTATCAAACGGCCGGACGAGGTCGCCGGAGCCGGTACTGGTTTTCCAGTTATGCCCAGGGCTTGACTTTTTCCCTGATCCTAAGCAATAATCTTTCTGGTAAGACGGTTTCACTCTTTCCGCTGGTAGGCGGCATCGGTGTTGCCCGCCTGCTGACAGACCTCCGCTTTCAGGGGGTCGGACTAAAGTGGCCCAATGATGTTTTTCTGGACGATAAGAAGGTAGCGGGAATCTTATGTGAAAGCCGTTTTCAGGGTCGCAAGCTCTGCCAACTGATTATCGGCATCGGGATCAATGTCAATGAAATGAAGAATGACATTCCTCTGGATTTACTCCATACCGCAACATCCCTGGCCATCGTGGCGGGACATCCTCTGGAACGTGAAACAATTCTGGCCTCACTGTTACGGCACCTGGAACAATTATTCAACACGCTGGAGCGGAGGAATTCAACTGCTATAGTGGAAGAATGGATGACATTTTGCCGCCATAAAAATCAACCGGTTCAAGTCCAGGATCGGAACCAGTATTATCGTGGGATTTTTATCGGGTTAACGTCGGACGGCAAAGCCCGGGTCATCATCGATGGCCGGGAAAAGATTATTACAACCGAAGCTGTGATCTGACCGGACTCAGGTGATACCGGCCGCTTTCAAGGCATCATAACGAGCGTCTTCAAATTCACACTGACTTTCTTTGCAGTGGCATAATCCATTCGACTGGTAACGGAAATAACCATCGGCAAAGACCGTCACCACAACCGGATAACGGTTTTGTAACCGTCGTGCCGCCAGGAAGTTGGCTCCGGAGGAAATACCGACACAGTAGCCATGCTTTTCTTTCAGGTTCAAGGCCGCTTCCCGGGCCTCATCGCTTGGAATGGTACTCACGTCATCAATCAAGGGGTGCAATCCATCCTTGCCATCCGAAGCAATGGCCGGAATAAAGCCATCGCCAATGCCTGGAATGCCATGCGTTCCGGCTTCTCCACCGCTCATGACCGCCGATTCCGCCGGTTCTACCGCAACGATGTACAGTGAAGGATTGATTTCCCTGAGGGCTTTCCCGATACCAATCAAAGTACCACCTGTACCGACACCGGCCACCAGAGCATCGGGCTTGATATCGGATTGTTTTAATGCCGCAATAATTTCCTGACCTGTGGTTTTATTATGGCATTCCACGTTTAAGGGATTGGAAAACTGGTCGGGATTGAAATAGGTGGGATTCTCTGCCATGGAATCCCGGATGGATGCGGCTTCCTGGAAACTGCCTTTCTCGGAACAGAGGATCAGGTTAGCTCCCAGATTGCGCATAATGGCTTTGCGCTCTCCCGTCATATTTTCCGGCATGATAATGGTGATGGGATATCCCATTTCCCGGGCGAAATAACTCATGGCGATGCCCGTATTGCCACTGGTGGCTTCCACGATTGTCATCCCCGGCTTGAGCCAACCTCTGTTTTCGCTTTCTTCAAATATATAACGGGCAATTCGATCCTTGATACTCCCGCAGGGATTTACGCATTCCAGTTTGGCATAGACACCTTCCACTAAAACCAATGGCGTATGGCCCACTTCAGGTAACGTTTTCTTTTTCACAATTTTTATCCCAATATGTTACAGTAATCTGTTCAAATCCCTACAAACGACCCATGCCCTCATCGGTTTAGAGGAGTTTTCCAGGCGATATTGTAACGACAAAGTGGTCAAAACAGATGCTTCCCCGAAATCTTGATATTGATATCATAATCAGGAAATGCCTTTTTGACATCTTCCTCCAGTTCATTGCAACAGGATTTCACCCGTTGCCGTGTCAGGGTGGGATCAACTTGAAGTCCAAACAGAATTACCTGGGGGTTTTCCGTGTCCACAACCCGAATATCATGAAAACTCTGAATCCGTTCATCCCTGCTCCAATGTTGTTCCATATAATCACGAACCTGTTTCACAACCGGATGTGACATTTTTATCGGATCAATATGAACCGTCGGCGAAATATGTAATGTCTCCTTCAGGGATTCCTCCACCGCTTCCGCAATATCATGAGCTTGGGAGGGAGAACATTCACTGTCGATTTCGATATGAATACTGACAAATTTATCCGTGCCGTAACTGTGAATGGCAATATCATGGACACCCAGCACGCCTTCTATTTTCAATGCCAGTAGGCGAATTTCCTCAATTTCACTCGCGGTAGGTGGTTTTCCGATTAAATCATCGACAGCATCCTTGGCTATTTCGAACCCGGTCCAGACAATAAAGACGGAAACACCCATTCCAGCCCAGCCATCCACATTATTCACACCAAACCGTGCCAGGATAAACGCAACAACAACGAGCAGCGATGATAGGGCATCGATGCGATGATGCCAGGCATCGGCATACAACGTCCTCGAAGCAATCTTTGATGAAAGGAATTCGGCATACCGGGCCGTGATTTCCTTGACCACCATTGTCAGAATAACAACCAGAATCATCCACCAAGCCGGATTGATTGGGTGTGGGTTGCGTATGGCATCCAGAGATGCTTTAAAAAACTCCACCCCGGCCACACAAAGTAAAATGGCGATAATCAAGGTAGCAATGTATTCCACCCGTCCGTGACCAAATGGATGTTCTGTATCGGCGGGTTTTTCGGCTTCATTAAATCCCCAGACAACGATAGCAGAAGAAATCACGTCCGCAAACGTATGAAACGCATCGGCAATCATGGCCACGGAATTGATGATCAACCCTATGGCAATCTTGATCAGGAATAATACCGAATTGACAATGACAGAAAGCCAACCCTGGAATTTCCCGATTCGGCCGCGAAAACGACGCAAAGGTTCTTCCCGGCCAGGAATGAAAAAATCGGTAATATGCTCAAATATTTTCATCGTTGCAGTGACCGGGAATTTACTCCCGATTCATCATCGGCCCATAACACTGTCCGCAACTGTGACACTCCCCCGCTTCTCGTTTCACCGCCAATAGGCCAGAATCAGACTGGTGACCGTAATGCCCCTGTCGCCCTTATCAATCAAAGGCCTTCAATCCGGTAATTTTTTCACCAATGATCAGGGTGTGCATTTCATGGCTACCTTCGTAGGTATAGACGGTTTCCAAATTAGCCAGATGGCGCATGATTTCATACTCTTCCATAATCCCGTTGGCACCCAGAATTTCACGTGCCGACCGGGCAATATTTCGTGCCATGGCCACATTATTCCGTTTGGCAAGCGACACCTGGTCAAAGGTCATCTTGCCTTGGGTTTTGAGCCGGGCCAGGCGAAAGGTCAACCACTGGGCCCTAGTAATCTCCTCCAGCATATCCACCAGTTTTTTCTGGGTAAGCTGATATCCTGCAATCGGCCGGGAAAATTGATGGCGTTCCAGGGCATAATCCAATGCAATGTTGTAGCAGCGCATGGCGGCACCAATCACGCCCCAGGCGATGGAATAACGGGCCTGAGTCAAACAAGATAATGGTGCCTTCAATCCTTTGGCGTCAGGAAGACGGTTGGCCTCAGGAATGATCACCTTATCCAGAATCAATTCCGATGTTACCGATGCTCTCAGACTCAGTTTCCCGTGCATTTGCGGGGCCGAGAATCCTTCCCGGTTGGCTTCCACCAGAAACCCCCGGACATTGCCACCGTCATCTTTGGCCCAGACCACTGCCACATCGGCTATCGTACCGTTGGTAATCCACATTTTCCGGCCGTTGAGTTCCCAGCCTTTCGCCGTTCGGTGTGCACGGGTTGTCATACCACCAGGATTGGATCCGGCTTCCGGTTCCGTTAGACCGAAACAACCTACGGCCTTTCCAGATGTCAATTGGGGCAACCAGCGGGCTTTCTGTTCCGGAGAACCATAACGCCAGATGGGGTACATCACCAATCCGCCCTGAACACTGGCAAAGGAACGCAAACCCGAATCGCCCGCTTCCAGTTCCTGCATAATCAATCCGTATCCCACAGGGCTCACACCGCTACCCGAGGCATTTTCCGGCAAGCCGGCGCCTAACAATCCCAAGGCTCCCAACCGAGGAATCAATTCGGTGGGAAATGTTCCATTCTCGTAGTGGGTATTAATGACGGGCATGAATTCGGAAGCAACAAGATCCTGCACTGTCTGAAAGATCAGTTGTTCTTCTTCACTCAGTTCCGACCACAGGTTGTAAAAATCAGGTTCCACGGTATCTTCCTGCTATGCTACAAGATGGGCCATGAAATCTCTGACAGACATGGATTCACAGGTAAATATGGTATCCTTCAAAGCAGTCAAACCGTCGGATGTAAATTGATTTTCCGCCAGGGAATTAAATTTATTTTCCAGATCTGCAATGGTCATAGGCTCCCGCGGATCACCTTTCGGATATTCCATGTATTCGCTGAACGTACGGCCGTCCTTGGTAGTAATCACCACCTTGGAAGGCTGTTTGGCAGGGAACATTTCTTCAAATTCCTGTGACGGTTCACCCACAATTTTATCGATTACTTCAAAAATACGAGGATCCTTCAGCTTTTCATCGGAGAAGGACTGGGTCGTGATTCTCTTATCCACAATGGCCGCCGCCAGACAATACGGCAAGGAATGATCCGCCGTTTCCCGGGATTTGGGACGGTATTTTGCCGGATCAAATAAAATATCATAGGCCTGGGCGAAAGCAGTGACTTTCACTTCGGCAATATCGGTATACTCAAGACCATTCTTGATCATGGCATTCAGGACACAGGAAATGTGGGTATGGGTCAAAGCTTCGGTGGGAAAGGCTTTCATGCCGCATTCCAGGATTTTATAATGATCGCCCAGGCCATCAACCAGAGCAGCCACATCCCAGGACCAGGAGGATAGGCCGTCACGGCCCCGCATTTCCCGGGGTTCTGGAGTTTCATCCTTGGCATTCCAGCCGATGAAGGCATCCATGAAACCTTCTTTGCCTTCAAAAACTTTTTCCGTGCCGGAATAGCCATTGCGGGCCAACAAGGCGGCAAAAACACCTGACTGAGTTGCCATGGGGTCCACCGTGTTTTTCATCATGGTGAGGACTCCGGCTGTCGGGCAGCCTATGGTGTGATTATGACACCCACTGATGCCAATGGCGTTCACCATCTCATCCACTGATAATCCCAGGACTTTTCCGGCCACGATGGGGGAAACAAATTGCGTGAGGGTGGCATGGTGCCATTTCCGCTCCCGGACCCCCGGTTTGGCAAAAAGACAAAGGCGCTGTTCGAATTCATAGGCCAGAACAATGGCGACGATCGCATCCTGCATGGTGGCATCCACCTTTTCGCCCAGTGACAGGGCGGCAGGAATAATATCGCTGGGATGGCTGGGATCGTCTTTCCAGTAAATATCATTGAAGTCCAGGGCCCGGATCATCAGAGCGTTAATCAATGCCGTACTGACCGCCGGAAGTTTATCGCCGAACCCCAGAACCGTCGATTCAGGTTTTCCTCCCATTTCACGATAGAGGGACAGCATGGCATTCACATCATGCGTTGACATGCTGCCAAAGGCACATCCGATGGAGTCGTACAGGAAGCGCTTTACCGCTGCGATAACATCGGTCGGTAGATCATCATAAGTCAGGCCGACGGCAAATTCTGCCATCCGGCGGGAAATGGATTTGGCCACGTTAATCTCCTTTGAAATTACAGTTTGGCAATAATGGCGTCGGTCATATCCCGGGTAGATGCCGCTCCCTGCTCAATGACATCGGGGCGGCCGGACATTTTCGCCATATCGTAGGTGCGAACCTTCCCTTCCACCACTACTGCAGCGACGGCCTTCCGGATTTTTTCCGCAATATCCTGTTCATCAATGAAATCCAGCATCATGCAGGCCGATTCAATCATGGCAATGGGATTGACGATGGAAACGGGATAGTCGGCATATTTGGGTGCGCTGCCGTGCGTAGGTTCGAAAACGCCGATCCCGGTTTCCGGGTTATACTGGGCGCTGCAGGCAAAACCCAGACCGCCGATGAGGCCGGCAAACCCGTCCGATACAATGTCGCCGAACATGTTTCCGGCCACGATGACACCGTAATTCTCGGGATTTTTGGTCAGCCACATCATCTGGGCATCAATATTCGTATTCCATAATTCAATATCCGGGAAATAAGCCTTTTGAATTTCCTGAGCCATTTTATACATCATACCCGATGTTTCCCTGATGACATTGGGCTTTTCGCATACCGTAACGGAGCGATAATCATATTTCCGGGCAAAATCAAAGGCGGCACGTAGGATTCTTTCGGTCGCTTTGTTGGTAAATATCCTTGTGGATATGGACAATTCCTCCACCGGGGTCTGTCCAAAATTCTGTTTAAACTTGGGATGCGTCATGAGCGCATCATAGACCTGGGCGGGAGGATTGCTCCACTCTACACCGCCATATAATCCTTCCGTATTCTGACGGAAAATAGCCACATTGATTTCCGGTTCCTCAATTGTGTCATGGGGTCCGCGACGGATGAAGTTCAGAGGATTCCCCTTATAGGTGCGACAGGGCCGGAGACATATATCCAATCCGAAATACTGCCGCAAACCTACAATGGGACTGGAATAGACCAGACCTTTTTCCTGCAGGGCCGGATCCAGTTCCGAAAAAGCTTCATCCTTGGGTTTGGATGTAATGGCACCGAACAATGCAATCTTATGTTGCCGGACTAAATCCAGTGTCCGCTGTGGCAGAGGATTCCCTTCCTTGCACCAGAATTCCCATCCAATATCACCTTCCACATATTCCGCCGCAAATCCGGCCGCATCCGAGACCCGAATGGCCTCTTCCAGTACAACTCTGCCAATACCGTCCCCCGGTAAAGCAACAATGGTTCGTTTCCCCATAATGTCTCCTGAATTATGTTATTCGTTTGATAATGGTTTCTTCCCCGCGTGTTACGGCATAGGGGAAGAATTGTCCGTTGATCTGGGCAGCGCCCGTTAATCCGTCTTTGCGCAAGGCGACAAAGGCCACGGAATGACGGGGATATTGACGTAACCGCGGCGCCATACGTTCAATCACTTTCCGGCACGCCACATCAGGGGGATCTCCCCAACGCATAAATTCCACGACCAGAAAACTGGCGCAATATTTCAATACCCATTCACCAACGCCCGTAGCCCCGGCAGCTCCGACCTCATTATCCACATAAAGACCGGCACCGATGATGGGGCTGTCGCCCACACGGCCGGGTAATTTAAACGCCATCCCACTCGTCGTGCAGGCGCCTGCCAGATTTCCCTGCGCATCCTGGGCCAGCATGGCAATAGTGTCATGCGTGTTCTCCGGCGGAAATTTCTTTTTCCAATCAGATCGCGATTTTTCCGTCAGAAGATTCACTTCCGGAAATCCCTGGCTCCGGGCAAATGCCAGGGCACCTTCACCGGCCAGTAAAACATGATCCGTTTCTTCCATTACCTTGCGGGCTACGGAAATTGGGTGTAAAATATTTTGAAGATAGGCCACCGCACCGGCATTCCCCTCACTGTCCATAATGCTGGCATCACAGGTGACATTGCCATCCTTATCCGGCATGCCGCCCAACCCCACACTTTGAATTTCCGGGTCGGCTTCAATCACTTTTACGCCGGCTTCCACCGCGTCCAGTGCCGTACCAGCCTGGGACAGGATGTCCATGGCCATGGGATTTGCCTGGGCACCGAATTTCCAGGTAGAAATGACAACCGGTTCC
>JBHHUC010000015.1:0-39296 GCA_046861395.1 Fidelibacterota bacterium | reverse complement strand
CGACGAGAACTATGCTGGAATTAACACCTTTTTAAAATGTTTTGGACAGCAGTGAAAGAAAACAGTATTATCCTGTTTTCATGAGAAATTATTCATTTTATAGAGAAATTTTGGCACACGGTCAATTAGTAAATCATCTCATGTAAGACCCTAATACTGCCGAATTTACAACTGGGCTGTTGTGACATTTATCACAGACAAACCATGACAACATCATTCGGCAGATCTGTGAATCCGTCATAAAATGAATATAATCAGTACTAATGATAAATAATTTGTGGTTGATTTATTGCCCCTTTTCATGTGACGAATTTCATACGCTAAATAAGTATTGGCAATACCTTATATAGGGTATAGTTTCCATCGGTATTTAGAGGGGAAGCATAGTTAAATACCAGGTATTCTGAGGGGAATCGCCTACTAATCTCTTACTCATATAGCCCTGTATGTAGTCTGAACGGGGAATCCCTGTATGCAATAGCCTAGTGAATAATTATGCTCATAATTAATGATAACAAAAAGATACACCATATTTGCAATTCTGCTTACAGTACTGTTAAGTGCTGGTTTCGCATATAATTACAATTCCCCTTTAACTCCAGTAAATCAAACTCTTAGCCCGGAATCCGGAACATCCGTTTTTGCCGTAGATATGTTCTTCCCCTCAACATTATCGGCAGAAACATCCGATTCCGGGCTTTTCCCGTCTATTAAGCAACCATTATTACCGAATAGGTTAACCATTTGGGCCCCGGTACTCCTACCTGATACCAAAGCTACTGCGGGATATACGACCATGAACTCCCCTCATCATGGTGGTATTCCAAATGGTTACCTGTCTGGTAATTATCCATCGACCAGGGAGTATGCTCCGGTAAGTGTTTTCGATATGGAGCATGTTGTAGCGGCAAACAATGCTTTCGCTCCTTGGATGCTCTACGCCAGCGATGATCATGGCGACGATGATCATAATGACGACTATGAAGATGACGATACCGGACTCCCAATCATCACAAAAAATGTTTCGGTCGATTCGACCGGTACCGGATCGGTGGTAACCTATACCATTACCATCACCAACAATTACGGAAACAGTGATGACGACGATGATCATGGCGATGATCACGGGGATAACGATCATGATGATGATCACAGTGATAGTGGACCAAACGGCTCTTCGGCTGATTCAGTCATTACGGAAATCATCGATATTCTGCCGGGACTTTTTAATTACATCCCGGGATCAACCGGCGGAATCACCGCAGTCGAACCCGGTGTTCAGAATAATACCCTGACCTGGACTGGTCCCTGGACGGTTTCACCTGGTCAATCCGTGACATTGACTTTTGACGTGCATGTGGGATTGAGCCGGGGCTATTATGAAAATTCTGCGACGGCAGTATATGCATCGGGGTCCAGTATTACGACCGGCCCCACCGCCGGTGTGCAAGTTATCGGCCCGCAGTTAGTCTTATCCAAGACAGTGGACACTTATAATGCAGTTCCCGGGGATACGCTGACCTACACGGTGTATTATTCCAACGCCGGGGATGATAATGCAACGTTTGTCTTTATCCTGGAAAGCATTCCGGCTCATACGCAATTTGTCCCAGGATCCGCCCAGGGAAGTCCCATAAATATTCTCTTTAGTCCCGACGGCGGAATTTCTTATGGCAGTAACCAAACAAATGTGACCGATATATCCTTCCAGCGGCTTACCCCGCTACTGCCTGGTGAGTCCGGATTTGTCATCTTTCGGGTCATTATACAATGAAACATCAATTTGAATACAATCAAATCAATATAAAGAACATGAGGAGGTCTTATGACAAACAATAAGAATTTGATAATCATGTTTTTCTTCCTGTTGGGTTCCTGGGTAATTGCTCAGGGGGTTCCATCGTTGGAACTGACCATTAACGAAGAAAAGCTAAACCTCACAGACGCGGAAGCGGCAGGGGAAACGGATATCACCTATTTCCCTGGTGATACTATTCGCTATACGATCCGCGCTGTAAATGCCGGTACGGGTACCATGGTCAATCCTGAAGTGGTTGATCCGATTCCTGCCGGCGTCAGGTATGTCACGGGAACAGCCGGCGGCGATAACGCCCGGGTTCTGTTTTCGATTGACATGGGAAAAACGTTTCATTCCTGGCCGGTGCAATACACCATACGGAATGAAAAAGGAAAGAATATCAATAAAACGGCTACGGCGGATATGATCACACATATCAAATGGGAAATAACCGAATCGTTATCACCTGGGGAAGAACGTAGCCTGTTATTTGACGTGGTTGTCAAATAATAACATGAATTTCATTAGAAAGGAAAGTAAAATGAAACGTACACAATCAATGATTACCATCATTGTAATGTTGGTAACTGTCGGTATTGCCTTTGGAGCAGGAACGCCGGCAGGGACCATAATCTCGAATACCGCTTACGGTAACTACAACGATGCCAACGGCAACGCCATGTTGCAGGTGGCCTCCAACACCGTAACCACAACCGTATCGCAGGTCGCCGGTGTCAGTGTCGGCCCCGATGGCAACGTAGTCACGCTGCCATCTATGGGAAGCGTAACGGTGCCCTTAACCATAACCAATACCGGCAATGACAACGATGTATTTAACCTAACGGGATTGCTCTCATCCACCGGATCCAGCAGCTATTCCTACAGCATCTATTCCGACCTGAACTCGAATGGTACTATCGATGGCAGTGATGCCATTGTGACGGCAACGACCAGCCTAGCTGCCGATGCCACCTTCGATCTCATTATCGTCATTACTGATAACGGAACGGGTGTAGACGGCGACCAGGTCTTCGTCGATATTACTGGAACATCACAGTTTGATAATGCTGTTTCCGATATTGGCGATATTACCGCCACTGTATCTGCTCCGGTAATTGTGGTAACTCCCACGGTGGATAACCCGGCACCCTTACCCGGTGAATTCGTAACATACACCTATTGTTTTGACAATACGGGTTCAGCGATGGCATATAACATGCAATTCGTCGGACCAATCCCCACGAATACAACCTATTCTGCGCAGAGTATTACCTTGGATGGTGTATCCCAGACAGATGCTGGTGATATAGACGATGGTGACTATAATATAACCAACACGGGACAGGTTACCGTTGCCTTAGGTAATATTGCCTCCGGTGGTACCGTCTGCGTTACCTACACGGTCATCGTCAATAGCGGTGTTCCTAATTCCACACCGATCCTTGATGACCCCGTCGTCACCTATGAAGACGGAAACAACAATCTCTATCCGACCCTGTATCCGTCCATTACGGTTACCGTTGGCACCAACTATGCCATTGCGATTTATCCCGATTCCTCTGCGTCCGGAAACCCCGGCGACGAATTGGTATTCATCGTTACCGTGGCCAACCAGAGCAACACTTCTGATGTCATTAATTTGACCTTCAGCGATGCCTGGACCTGGGCCCTTTACCTGGATGAAGGAAACGGAACCCGCGACGGAAGCGAACCGCTTCTGACGGATAGCAACGCCGATGGCCTCGACGATGCAGGGTCCATTGCGGCCAGTTCCTCCGTGACGGTTTTTGCCGTGGCTACGATTCCGGCCGGAACACCGGACGGTGATATCCATGCCTTTACCCTGACCGGAACATCATCCGGGAATTCGTTAGTTACGGATTATGCCACCTTTACAATCACTACGACAGCCCCGTTCCTGACCCTGTCAAAGTCGGTTTTACCAACCGGTAATCAGCCTCCTGGGACCGTGTTGACCTACTCCGTAACGGTAAACAATGCCGGTAGCGGAACGGCTACTTCCGTTGTCATTACGGATAACATACCTGCCAATACATCGTATGTCTCTGGGTCTTTGACGATCGACAGTGTCTTAAAAAATGATCTGACGTCAGTTGATCCTGAAGCCAGCTGTGACGGTACGGTTGCCACCTTCAATCTGGGGCAGGTATCATCAGGCGGCTCACATACGGTTACTTTCCAGGTAACGATTAATTAGTTCGGATTACCGATTATCTATCATCTGGAAATAACGGTGTAAAACCGACACTATGCAGCGCATAACGGTTTTATTTATCTTTCTAATGAGTATGGGGATCGCTCAGGTTCCCGGTGCTACGCGTATCACGAATGTGGCGCAATGTACCTATACGGACCTGAGCGATTTCCCCTATACCATAGCGAGTGACACCGTTGAAACCGTGGTTGCGGATGCCGTAAGTCTGACCATACTGAAGACCGGTAATCTGACAACCATGTTCTCTAATGACACGTTGACCTATAGTCTTGAAATCACCAATACCGGGGTTGCAAGTGCGGTAGATGTAATTGTAACAGACACACTCCCCGCGGGATTACTGTACCTTGCAACAGATCCTGTGGCCAGTGTCACCGGACAAACAGTCACCTGGAACTTTCCCCAGATACTGGGTAATGAAACAATCGTATTGACGTTGCAGGCCATCACTGACGGAATCATTCCTGCGGGAGTGGAGTTGGTAAATACGGCCTGGACGCAATATGACAATGGTGTTCCGGTGCCATCAAATCCCTACCTTGTAACCGTGGGGCCATCCCCGGATGTTTCTATCGTAAAAACGGTGGATGCTCCGGAAGGATTACCCGGTGATACGCTGGTGTATTCCCTGTTTTATACCAATACGGGGAATCAGGCACTTACCAACATCAGTATCAATGATGTTTTACCGGCGGGTGCAGCGTTTCTTTCATCCCTGCCAGACGGAGTATACTCGTCGGCTGAGCATGCGGTGTCATGGACGCTGGATTCCCTGAACCTTGGTGCTTCAGGTGAAATAACGCTGGTTACCAATATCGCTGATACGGTTGATGCCTATGTCACCCTGGAAAACCAGGTCTTCATAGCAACGGACCAGGGCGCCAATGATGTTTCAAGTGCTGTTACTGCGATTGGTGCCGCTCCGGAGTTAAATCTGGATAAATGGGCACCGGATCGAATCGTTCCCGGCGATACGCTGGTATATGGTTTTCACTATAGTAACACGGGTCTTACATCAGCCAAACAGGTAGTCCTTAGGGATACATTACCTGTCGAGGTCGAATTTATTTCTGCCTCAGGGTTATATTTCTATGAAGCAGAAAGTCATTCTGTGGCCTGGGAATTGGGATCGCTCACCGTCGGGCAGGAAGACAGTTTAACGGTTCTAACGCGAGTTCACACTCCGCTGGGTTACGGAACACAAATCATCAATCGCGCTTACCTGGACTGTTACGAACAGCTTCGCGCCTGGGACCAGGTTGTGACGCAGGTGAAAATGCCGGTCTTGCAATTGGATCTGTCCGGCGATACTACGTCCAGTGCCGGCAACCCGCTAGAATATACTCTGTTCTATTCCAACAGTGGTGATACGACGGCGCACGAAGTATTGTTAACCGATACCTTGCCCTCCGGCGTTACCTTTGTCTCTGCGTCGGATAATGGACAATACATGAGTGAATATCATGGCGTCCGATGGGAGATTGGTGTCCTGACAGTGAATGAATCGGGCAGTCGCACGATTCTGGTGACAATTGACGATACGACCCATACCAATCAGGTTCTGACAGATGCCGCTGAAATCAACAGTATCGAAGGAGCTCATGCCGATGATGTCTTTGAAACCTACATGGTACCATTGCCGGAATTTAGCGTGGAAAAATCTGCGGCTGAATCGATCCTGGCAGGTGATACACTTACCTATACAATTTCCTATAGCAACGTTGGTACAACGCCTGTAACGGAAGCAGTCATAACCGACACATTACCCGCACAAGCCGGTTTCATTTATGCTACCGGACCGTTCAGTTATCAGGCGGCCAGTCATGTCCTGACCTGGAACCTGGGTACGGTCCCAGCCGGGGATGACGGTACACTGTCCGTAATAACGCAGGCGAATTCCAGTTTAACTGGCGGATCAACGATCCATAACACGGTTTACATGACCAGTCGGGAAAATATTGTACGGGCATCGGAAACCTGGACCACCGTTCAGGCACCTGTTCTGGTTCTTGATAAAACAGTGGATACTACCGATGTCTTCAGTGGGGATTCATTAACATATTACCTGACATATTCCAATCGCGGAGATACGACGGCATTGGACGTCACATTGGTTGATACATTGCCTGAACGCGTGACCTATTTATACGCTTCAGGAGAATCGACTTATGATGAAGCGAACAGAGTCGTAACCTGGACCCTTGGTGATTTACTCCCGGTCGATGATACGGAAGCAGGAATTCAGGTTGCAGAAGTCGCCGTTCGAATTGACAATCCGATTCCCGACGGCTCAACGATTCACAACCAAGCCATTATCCGTTCAGCGGATGGGTTGGCCGACACTTCTGATGTTACATTCCAAGTTATTTCAAAACCGGCGATTGAATTAATCAAACATGCTACGGTTGAGGTATTTCCCGGAGATGAGGTTATGTATACGATTCAGTATGCCAACCGGGGAACGGATATTGCGACGGATATTTTCATCCGGGACACATTGCCGCCGGAAGTGAATTTCATTTCAGCCACCGGAACCTACACTTATAACAGTACGATTGCTGTTTTGGAGTGGGACATCGGTTATCTTGAACCGGGTGAAGAAGGCAGTATTACAATTCAGACTACCGTGACACCCACACTGGGTGAAGGGGATCAGTTTTACAATACGGCCTGGGCATATTACAACGAAGGGGATCCGGTTCATTCCGAATCGGTTACGACCAATATTTTACCATTGTCCATCGTACTCACCCCGAATCCGCGGGTAGTACTGGGGAACGGTGAAGCTTCGGCCATTCTCAATGCTCATGTATATTCCTACCTGGGCAATCCCGTGCCCGACGGTATGCCGGTAACCTTTGCCAGTGATCGCGGGACTATCCCGGATATCCTGGATACAACCTATACCGTCAATGGTTTGGCGCAAAGCCTGATCATTTCGGATATTGTCGTTGATCAACCGGTGGATGCGACCATAACCGGTCGCGCCATTCCTTCGCCTCAGACCTTCGCGGAGGATACCACCATAGTTACCTTTGTGATTGGCGCTTTTGAAGGCTGGGTAGTGGATTACGAAGGAACTGCCATTTCAGGGGCTGTCGTCGATTTGGTTCGAACCTCGGATGATGAAATCGTCCGTACCGACACCACCGACAGTGAAGGATACTACCTGATTCCCGTGAGTACCGTCGATGAATACTACATACAGTACATGTATCTGGATGATTTCGGCAATGAAGTGTCAACGGAACAGGAAGTTCAATTTGATATTCCCAGTAACGGCGATATCATTCCCAATCTGAATTCCGTTTCGGGCTGGTTGTACGATCAGTTTACCGGACGCGTAATCAATGAAGCGGGGATCACAATCATTCTGTGGTTTGTCCCCGATTCGTCCAATGGTGGTAACGGACGTATGTTTGCTGACACCTGGTCGGACACAACCATCACGGATTCAACAGGCATGTATTATTTCACAAATCTTGATTCGGGCAATTATTTCCTGGAAGCAAATTATAACGGTACCCGATCCTACAGTGATGGCGCAATTAATGTCAATCTATCCAACCCCGGCACCTACGTCGTGGGCGCCAACATCGTATTGCGGCAATCACCGTTCTACATGTACAAGACGGTGGATATGGATGAAGCAGCACCGGGTGATACCTTATTTTACACCCTCTACTACGGCAGTCAGGATGTTGCCTTAACTGATTCGGTATATGTAGTGGATAATATTCCTACCGGATTGACAGTTATTGAGCCGTCGATCCAGGTGAATCCGACCTTAACATATGATGGCTATGACCGTCTGGGGAATATATTGGCATTCCATCGTATCGGCCTGACGCTTCATGAACGGGATTCTCTCACGTTCCAGGCCATTGTGGGAACCAGCGAAGAACTTAACGGCTCCTCATTGGTGGAAAATATATCCTTTGTGACAAATAAAATTGATACAACGCAATCAACACATGATGCCCGTACTAATGCTATAACACGCATTATTTATCCCTTTCTGCGGGTGAAAAAAGACGTCAATCGCCGGGTCGCTGAACTTGGGGATGTCTTGACCTACACGGTTCAGGTTGAAAATACGAGCCGAGATGAATATGTGGATCAGATCAAGATTGTTGATTTCCTGCCAACGGGTTTCAAGCAAAAATCTAAAAATGTATATTGGGATAACAATCGTGTTGGGAAACCGGCCTATTCTAGTGGAACGGATAATCGTATCATCCTTACTTGGTCTATTGATGATACACTAAATCCGGGTGAAAGTAAGCTATTGAAATACCGTACCATCATTGGGTTGCAGGCTCAGGCCGGAGAGAATGATAACCTTGTTTCAGCCAATGGACGGACCATGGGGGGATATCCGGTCACTTCTAACGAGGCCAAAGCCACTGTTGTGGTACACCCCGGATTGTTCAGTGATCGCGGACTGATATTCGGCAAAGTGTACTATGATTTAAATGGAAATGATATCCATGATGAATATGAACCCGGTATCAAGGGCGTGGAACTCATTTCCGAAACGGGCATCCGGATTTTGACAGATGAGTATGGAAAATATTCCATTCCAGATGTTCCCGGCGGGAATCACGTAATACGGATCAACGAATATTCTATACCAGCCAATCATGAAGTCGTCCTGAATGAGATGGATTATCTTGGTGATAATTCATCCCGTCTGGTTTATGTAAGTCCGGGTGGCATTGCCAAAGCTAATTTTAGTGTTCGAATCATTCATCAGGCTGAAACTCAAGTACGGAGTGACGGTCTTGATATCGCCCTCAGTAATGTTTCGCTGATTTCACTGCAGGAAAGAGCAAAATCCGACGGTGTCAGGATTATGCGTTATCAACCCTGGTCCATGCTGCTTCGCCTTGGCTTCCTATCGGGTGAATCAGTGTTACGACCGGAAATTTATACAGAAATGCGGAAGGTGGCCCAATTCCTACAATGGCAACCTCATATTTACCTGACCATCGAGGGACATACGGATAACATTGATCCGCCCGAATCATCTCCATTTGAAAATAATCTGGATTTGTCGATGGATCGGGCCAATAATATTAAAAAATTCCTGGTGGATGAGATGGGCATCAGTGCCAACCGAATTTCCTCTAGGGGTTATGGGGAAACAAGGCCAATTGCCAGCAACGAAACAGCCGAAGGTCGCAAAGCCAACCGTAGGGTGGAACTCATATTCAGCACATCCAATGAGGAACAGCCTCACCAGAATGCCATAGAGCTAACCTTCAATATTCGGACACGTGGCGGAATACCGTACGATAAAGTGCGCTTTATCGATGCTTTGCCATCTGGATTCATCTATGCCTCAAACTCGGCCCGCTTGAACGGTGAACCTCTGGCACCCGATTCCGTGTCATCCTCATCAATTTCCTGGCTTCTGGGTTCATTGGCCGAAAATGATACTGCCAAGCTGGTTTTCAATATCATACCAGGGAATTATGCGGCCATTAACGATTTCAATATTTCCAAAGCACATATTGAATATGAGTATGAAGACGGTAAAAGCGGCATATCTCGTGATCTCATCACCAATGTTTCCGTCCTGATAGAGAAATTATCCTTCCAAATGAATTTAGAAGGAACCAATTTTGATGTGAACTCGGCAACACTACGCGGTTCTTCCGCCGATCCGATTGAAAAACTTGGGAAATTCCTCACCTGGCAGCCCAATATTAGTATTGTCATCGATGGGTTCACCGATTCGGATGGTGATTTAAACTATAATCTGGCGCTATCAAAATCACGGGCCGAAAGCGTCAAAAGCTATCTAGTGGAGAATTATTTAATTCAACCCAGCCGAATCGCCACCCGCGGTTTCGGTCCCCGGTATCCTCTGGCTGGCAATAATACGGAAGCCGGTAAGGCGAAGAATCGACGGGTGGAGGTCTTGGTGAATTCCGAAATCGGCAGTGATCTCGTCATGGGTGTTGAAGTAATCAGGGATTCGGTGGGTAAAGAAATCCAAACGCAACCCCGACGCATGGCTCAATCGGAAAATGAGGACGTTCTGAACCTACCGGATGAAGGCCCCGTTTCCCTGCGTTTGCATTTGGACATGATCAATATCGATACTGCCGATCAAATCGAAATATTTGCGCAAATGCCCCATTACGTAAAACTTATTAGTGATTTCGATCAGTCCTTCATAGGTGAGCGCATGTGGCGGATACCAATTTCATCCGCCGATGAGTCCATTACCATTGATGTCAAGGCCTATGTCGATCCTGGTTTTCAGACCGACATTTTCAAAGTATCGACCCGTCTTATTAGAGATAACCAACCCATCACCGATGAAACGGTCAGGGTTATTCGTTTAACTACAAATAAATCATATGCCAATGCGGATTAAGCGGATATATCAACAGGGAGCGTTGTTCAGTATTCTGTGGCTTGGTCTGCTGAAAGCCCAGGTCATCATTACCAATCCGCCTGATAAAGCAATAAAATCCAATAACCATATCGCAGTAACTGTAACGGGACGGCCGGGAACGGAAACCACGTTGTTTGTGAATGATGAAAAGCGGAAAACAGGAAAAATCCGTATTGACGGTTTCCTTGATTTTCTGAATATTGTCGTTCCGCCCGGTCCCAACAGTATTGTCGTCGAAGTGGTCGGTGCCGGAAATCGGATCTATCGCGCTGAACGTACCATTCATGTGCTGGGACCACCGAAAAACATTATTCCCTATGAACCGGATGTATCCCTGCCGGCCAATGGTATATCGCGGAAACGTTTGCAGTTTGAAGTCCAGGATCAATGGGGTTATACGATACCGAATGTGAAGTTCGCTACGGTGAGTCTTACCAACGGTGTGATTGTGAATGAGGATGAAAACGGTGATGTAGCCGGTCTGCAAGCAGCAATCAGCGATGGTGTGTTTTTCGTATCACTTCAGTCGCCGTTGGTGGCAGGAAAAGGTATCCTGGAAATTGAAATTAATGGTGAATACCTGCAATTTCCCATTTCATACACAACACCGATTAAACCCTTTATACTAGTGGGATCGGTCCGGGGAACGGCGATTGGAAAAATGAGTACTACAGGCTCCGATGTTTCCCCTTATGTGGAAAGTATTGATGCCACGGATGCTGCGTTCAATCAGGATGGCCTGGCACTGGATGGCCGTACGGCATTTTACGCCACCGGAACGGTTGGAGACGGATACCGATTAACGGCTTCGCTGGATACGGACCGGGATTATTATGATCAAATCTATCAGGATGTTGATCCGGATGAACCCTTACCTATTTACGGTGATGCCAGTGTTCTGACCTATGACGCTCAATCCAAATCACGGTTTTTTGCGCGGGTGGATCACAATACCAGTTTCGTATTGTTCGGGGATTATAATACCAGCTTCAACAGTACGGAATTCGCTGCCAGCAATCGTACCATGAATGGTTTGTTTTCGCAGTTTAATGTGGGAAATCATTACGTATCTGGTTTTGCTTCCTACGCAGACCAAGTTCTGGGACGTGATCAGATCCGCGGCGATGGTACGTCTGGGTTTTATTACCTCTCACACGCCAATATCATCTGGCGTTCGGAAAAAATCAAAATTGAAGTCCGGGATAAATACCATCCTGAAGTCATTTTGAAATCGCAGGATATGCACCGATATCAGGATTACGATATCAATTATGTTGACGGAACCATCATGTTCAAACAACCGGTACCCAGTGTCGACGAAGAAGGAAATCCCCGATATATTTTGGTATTTTACGAATATAAAACCAACACCAATTCTGCACTTGTAACTGGATTGCGGTACGAAGGCCAAATCAATAACAGACTGAGATTGGGCTCGACCTTCCTGCGGGAGGAACAGGGGAAAAATGATTACATGTTGACCGGTTTTGATTTGGCCCTCCCAGTGAATGACTGGCTGGCCGTAAAAGGTGAGGTTGCCCAATCCCGGGACCCAAACCTTAGTGGTGGCATGAATCAGGGCTTGGCCTATAAAACGGAAATAAACCTGACGCCGGCGGCACGATTCAATGTTACCGGGTATTTTCGTAATGTGGATAGTCTATTTACTAATCGTTCTCAACTGAACGGCAATAATGAATCTGGTAACATGAAGTATGGAATAAAGGGGGAATACGGCACCAACCTCTTTGGAAGAATAACATCGGAATATTATTTTCAGGGCAATAAGATGGGAACCGTGAATGAAAGCCGGGTGAATGTATTCAATGTGTATATGCAGAAAGAGATGGGGGACCGATACAACTTCAAATTGGGGTACGAAGAAAACCAGGTAGAAAAAGGATATTCAAGTAGTCAGACCGGACAGACGGCAACCTTACTGCGTGGTTCGGCCATAATGAAGATTAGCGATAAATTAAGCGGACTGATAGATCATGATCAAAACCTGGGAGGAAGCCAAACGTCCAAACCGACCAATACGGCTTTGGGGCTGGGATATGACATAACGAAAAAATTACGGACTTATATTAAATATCGTCATTTATATGATCGTACCGATGCTAGTCAAACGGTATTGGGTTTTGACTCGAAGGTAAGTGATAATACTGCAGTCACCGGCAAATATGAAATGGGTGGTGCCATTGGAGATGACCGGAACCGCGCTTCCATCGGATTACGGAACCAATGGAGTGTACGCGAAGATTTGATCATTAACCTGGCCTATGAAAATGTTTCCACTATTGATTCATTGCAAGTACCCACGCCGGAACATTCGGCTGGAAGTGTGTCGCTGGAATACTTCCCGGACATGCCGATTAAGATTACCGCCAAACAGGAATTGAAAACGGATAAGGTGAGTAAAAAGTCGGTAACGACTTTAGGTTCGGATTTCAAGGTCTATAACAGTTTGAGCGGAATTCTGAAAATCAATAATCAATATACTCGTTACAAGCAATCAGGGCAGGGATTTACCCGTCATCAGGAATACAGTGCCGGGCTGGCTCTGCGTCCCGAAAAATCGGATCGAATCAATGGATTTGCCCGTTTATCTCTGGTGGGAGATAGAAATACGCATGTTACACCTACAATCAATCTGGAACGAATGATTACCTCTGTCATGCTTTATTGGCAGCCAGTGAAAAAATGGGAATTTGGCGGTCGCTACGCCCATCGCAGAATTCTTGATGAAGAAGGTAATCTATTTAGCGATAAAACAGCCACCGATTTCTATTCCTTGCGGGGAGAATATGAATTAAACCTGTCTTGGGGCCTGGCAGCTGACTTCAGGATGATACACCTTAAACCAGTAAATGAATATAAATTCGGGACGGCAGTGGAAATCAATTACGTCATTTACAAGAATACTCAATTGGGCATGGGTTACATGTTTACCCGGTATAATGATCCGGATTTTGCCTTTCTTTCTTCCGATATATCGGGATTCTATTTGACGGTAAATCTTAAACTGAGTGAAAAATTATTCGAATGAGCCCAGTTAAAAAATACGGCTATCGAATGGAGCGGTATGAATTCATACGCTATCTGGCCCTGTTGACCATTGTCGCCATTCTGCTTTTATGGGTGAATTTGTACATATCAAGGACGATTAATCTCATCATTTCGGCCCGTACGGCGAAAATGGAATTCAACCGTTTTGTTACCAGTACCGATCGCATGATTCTATCAATCGATGAAAAGAGAAAGCTGTCGGCCTTTGCTGCCAACATTGACGGAAAACCAGTTGGTGGCTATAAAGTAATCTGGGCCAATACAGATACGATTACGGCCACCATTGATTCGACCGGCACTGTGACCGGTATTTCCCCGGGTGCGACGACCGTTCAGGCAAGATTAATAAATATGAATATTAAATCCTACCAACCGTCGCGCGAACCTCATTACAGCCGGGGAATAAAGCGATTACTGTCCGAACAGAACGAAATGCAGCAATTTATGGTTTCCGGCGGACAATTGGTGAAGGAAATCGAAATTATCGTTGTCCCCGAAGGGATGGCTATGGTGCCTCGCGGACCATTTATCCTGGGAGGGAAACATTTTAATGCGCAACCTGTAACAACCATTTACCTCGATGATTATTTTATTGATAAATATGAAGTGACCAATGCCCAATTTGCGGAATTTCTTAATGCCGATCATGATCAATATTTTGACCCTCGAATGGACATTCAACGAATAGATGGCCGTTATCAGCCCCGAAGGGGAAAAGAAGATTTCCCGGTGGTATACGTAACCTGGCACGGAGCCCATGATTATGCTGCCTTTCGGGAGAAGCGTTTGCCTACCGAAGCGGAATGGGAGAAAGCCGCCCGCGGAGATAAGGATGACAGGAAATATCCCGGTGGTGACACCATTACCTACCGAGCAGCCAATTTCAGAAATAGTAATGATCCCTTTGAGATGGGACCGACCCCAGTCGGGTATTTCAATGGAATCAATACTCTAGCGGACGGCACGGCGACAATCCATAGCGTCAGTCAATACGGCGTCTATGATATGGCCGGCAATGTATTGGAATGGGTAGCCGATTGGTATGATAAGGATTACTATAAAATTATTCCGAAGCGCAATCCCACCGGACCTGACACCAGTGTGGAGCGTTCCATTCGCGGTGGCGGCTGGTTTGATATCCCGGATCGTCTAACTGTATCCTACCGAACATCTGGGAAACCGGATTTGCGCAACGACATGGTCGGTTTTCGCTGTGCAAAATCTTATACGACGGAGAGCAGGGACTGATGCAGCGCCAGGAAGATAAATTCAGGCGGATTCTTTTGTCCATTACCATTTTCATCATTGTATTGGCACTATTCACAACCGGTCATTTAATCGTCCTGAAAAATGTAACGGATGTGGAATTCATGTTGGATATCGCCAACCGGTTTTATCAATATAAACTAAATGAAATGACCTTTCCGGAGGACATTCGTCAACAAAAATACGGGGACGTAGAAAATCTCATTCCAGGATATTCGTTTAAAATAATTTCACGAAATCCTGTGAATCCCGACCATATACCCGATTCCTGGGAATCGCAGCAATTACAGATCATGGAAGATGATCCCACCAAACCATTTGTATTTCACAAAGGAGGGGGGGGAAACGATGCCGGTTCATCCCTGTTGATGCCCCTGCGTTTTGAAGAAAATTGTTTACGTTGCCACGGAAGAATCGATCCGGAAACAGGCCAATTGCAACCGGAATCCCGGTATTTCCCAGGTGATTTTGCCGGTGCTGTCAGAATAACCACGAATAATGAAGGACTGCAAGTGAAATCCTACTTTTTACCCGTTTCACTCAGCTTCCTGGCGGCTATACTAGTATTACTGGTGATGGTCGGTTTCTTTATAGGCTGGAACAGTGGCTATTTTATTTTATTCAGAAATAAAATAAGGATAAAAAAGAAGTAACGGAACATATCATATTAGTTATTCTATCACAGAGAACGAACTCATAATTTTTATCCGAGAAAATAATCTAAGATGACATCATTACTCCGAAAAGTATTCACGATTGTAAGCATCCTGACTGGTCTGCTGTTTCTGTCCGCCTGCGATATAAAACGCAAAGCAGTAGGGGCTGATGATGAATTAATGGTCATTGTCAACGAAGACCAGAAGAAAGATGTCATGAATCTGCTGACTAAGATATTTTCCGACACTATTTATACTCCCAAACCGGAACCGGTGTATAAAACAATATTCGTAAACCCATCAGGATTTAATGATATAAAGAATCTCAACAATATCATTATCGCATCTTTGGGAGATGATTTAACGGAACCTGCGACCAAGCTCATTTATGATTTGTTGGGGGAAAATCAGTTTGCACAAACATTGGAAGGTGCGCATTGTGTTCTGTTCATCCGGGATTTATATGCTTCCAATCAACTCGTACTGATCTTGAATGCCCGGGAAAAAGCAACTCTCAGGGCTGCCATCAATGAGAAGAAGGATTTTATCAAGCATCAGTTCGACGAAAAAATGATTCGGCAACAAAACAAATATCTCTTCAATCGGATGAGACGTAAAAAGGAAGAACACCTCATTGCCAGTCGTTATCCCTGGTCCATAAAAATTCCCTGGGGCTGGGAAGTCATTCGCGACAGTTTGGAAGCGCAATTTGTCTGGATCGGCAGGGAAACACCCTACCAATGGGTAGCCGTCCATTCCGAACCGGGAATCATTGCCAATGATTCCACTGCAGCCGCCGATCAATTCAGGATTTTTCCGGAAAACTATTTCAAAACCATAAAAATTAATCCCTATAAATTTCACGGTGAATTAACCGACTTCGGGCGCTGGAGCGCTTGGCGATATACTGGGGTTTGGGAAGCCATCGAAGAAGCCAAGGGTGGCCCTTTTCTCGGCTCTCTGTTCTATGATGGTATGACCGATAATACCTTCATTATTTTCGCTCTGATTCATTTTCCGGGGAAACGTAAAAACCTTTATATGCACCAACTTGATCTTATAGCCGGAACATTCAGGATCGAAGAAAAATGAAGACCGTTATGGTAACCGGGGCCAATGGTCAACTTGGGAAGGCGGTAATACGGCACCTACCGAATGATTTCCATTGTGTTGGAGTGGATATTACACCAGAAATAGATGAAATCTATCCCCTGGATTTGACAGATGCTTCCGCAGTGAGGCCTTTCCTTCGGAAAGTAGACCCTGATATCATCGTTAATCTGGCCGCCTTGACCGACGTTGATCGATGTGAGCGGGAACCGGAGTTGTCCCATGCTGTCAATGTCAATAGTTTGAAGCTTCTTTCCAGGACTGCCCCGGAAGCCTATATTCTGCATATTTCGTCCGATTATGTTTTTGACGGCAGGAGTGGACCCTATGGCGAGGAGGATCGGGTTAATCCCATTAACATCTACGGAAAACATAAGTTGGAATCGGAATCCATTTGTTTGTCTCACTCCGGTGGGTCGGCTGTCATCCGCACCAATGTTGTGTTTGATTATATGCCCACTACGCAGGCTAGTTTTGTGAAATGGGTCATTGATGCCTTGCAAAGGGGGGAAGATATTCGGATTGTTAAGGACCAGTGGAATAATCCTACCTGGACCAATTCCTTGTCCACAGTAATAAACCGCTTTGTAACGGAAAAATATTCGGGACTATATCATTATGGCGGACGGGATTGGCTTAACCGTTATGAATTTGCCCTGATGATTGCCCGGGTTTTCGATCTGAATCCACGGTTGATTCATCCGATTTCCACTCAGGATTTGCACCAGGATGCTCCTCGACCACTAAAATGTGGGTTGAAAACTGATTTGATACGAAAGAAATTTGGGCTTATGAATGATCCCCTTGAAGCATGCTTAAGTAAAATAAAGTTGCGATTGATACAATCCGGGATAATGTGACTGTGAAAAAACTCATCATTACGCCCACTTATAATGAACGGAAGAATATCAGTGATTTCATTCGCTATAATTTCACTGTCAATCCGGATGCCCACCTGCTGATTATTGATGACAATTCACCGGATGGAACGGCTGATGTGGTGAAACAATTACAAACCCGATACGATCATTTATATTTGGAGGAACGTCCGGGTAAGCAGGGACTGGGAACCGCCTATTGTTTTGGTTTTAAATGGGCCTTGGAGCGGGATTATGATGTCATTGTTCAGATGGACGCTGATCTTTCCCATGATCCCAGCGATGTACCGGCTTTGTTTAAGGGTCTGGAAACACATGATCTTGTCATTGGTAGCCGATATTGCAATGGTATCAGTGTTGTAAATTGGCCCTTATCCCGTCTTATTCTAAGTTATGGCGCCAATGTATACAGCCGGATTGTTGCCGGAATGCCCATCAGTGATGCCACCGCCGGTTTTAAAGCCTGGCGACGAGAAGTACTGGAAAGTATCGACCTATCATCCGTGCGCTCACAGGGATATTCCTTTCAGATTGAAATGAATTTCCGAACATATCATAAAAATTTCCGTATTCTGGAATATCCCGTGATTTTTATTGATCGAAATGTCGGCGAATCGAAAATGTCCCGGCATATTATGATTGAAGCCATCTTTATGGTCTGGCGTCTGCGCATCTGGAAAATTTTCGGCTGGCATAAATGACAGCTCCCGTTGTTTCAGTTCTAATTGTCAATTATAACGTAAAGAATTACCTGCTGCATGCCATCGACCAAGTTCAGTCTTCGGAATATGAAGGCCGAATCGAAATCATCGTTGTTGATAATAATTCCTATGACGGATCGGTGGTTGCCTTGAGGGAAAATTATTCTGATATATCTGTTATTCCCAATGAATTCAATGTGGGGTTTGGGAAGGCGGTCAATCAGGCCTACGCCGTAAGTTCAGGCGATTACCTACTGATTCTGAATCCCGATACGATTATTGAATCAACAACAATAAGAAAATTTGTATCGTATCTGGAAGCTCATAGCCAGGTTGGAATGGTCGGTCCGAAGATATTGAATGCCGACGGAACCCTGCAACTAGCCTGCAAACGCTCTTTTCCGTCCGTGTCAGTAGCTTTGCCGAAATTACTGGGATTATCGTACCTGTTTCCCCGATCACGCTGGGCCGGTAAATACAATCTGTCATACCTGGATCCGGACGAAATCCATTCTGTGGATGCCATCAGTGGTTCGTGTATGTTCGTCCGCCGACCCGTATTTGACGAGGCTGGAAAATTCGATGAACGTTTCTTCATGTTTGGTGAGGACTTGGATCTTTGCTACCGAATCCATCAGTTGGGCTATGATATCCATTATTTACCGACGACCCAAATCATCCATTTTCATGGTGAATCGGTAAAGTCAGCGCCTTTCGACAGTCTTCAGGCCTTCTATGACGCCATGATTTTATTTTCGGAAAAACACTTTTCGTCCGGGAATATATTCATGACACGCATTGGTATCCGGTGGGGTGTTCGCCTGCGCCATTTCATATCGCTGCTGGCCAATTCCATGTCGCAGATTGTCTCTGTTTCATTCGATGCGATTGCTGTTTTGTTGGCCTTTGCTCTGGCCTTACCATTACGTTTCCCTGATTACGAACCGGTTTACCGGACCTACGGATTCATCCCAGGGGTATACGTACTTTTCTGGCTCTTGATCGGCACCATGTTTCAGCTGTATTCACGATTTATTCTGTCCTATTCACGGGCGATTCTTTCCACCCTGGCAGGATTTTTCATTGCCGTTGTTTTTACATATTTTTTCAAGCAATTTGCTTTTTCCCGACTAGTAATCATCGTGGCGACCATCATTATTGCCGTATTGATCCCCGGCTGGCGAATCCTGTTTCATTATTTTATGTCTCAGGGACGCTTTCGTCCGATGAAAGATAAGCACAGTATTTTATTCACGCGCCGCACCATTATTCTGGGAACCGATAAGGAATCGATAAGAATAGCAAAGCATTTACTTAAGCGTTTTGATACAGGTTTAAATATTATTGGATTTAGTGACTATAATCCAGAAGTTGAAGTGGAGAAATTGCCGGTTCCGTTTCTAGGCCGAATCAATGATATTCGTTCTATCATTCAGATTCATAAAATCCAGGAAATCATTTTCCCGACCGCCCGTTTTTCGTCCCGCGAAATCCTTCGGGTCATGGATGCCACCAAAGATTTACGCATTACGTATCGGATGGTACCCCGTCATCAGGATATTTTATTAGGAAAGGCTTCCATTGAAGATATTGGTGATTATTCATTTGTAAATATTGAATACACTCTTTTTCGGCGGATAAACTGGGTATTAAAGCGATTATTTGACATTACTTTTTCTGCTGTGATGATCCTGGCTACCGCCCCCATTCTTGTCGGTCTTTGGGGCAGCCGTCAACCGGTCAGATACTGGAACGAAAGTCAACAGAAATTCAGAGGTTATATTTTCCCGGGCGCTTCATCCCATTTCATTCGCCATTTGCCTTTGCTCCTGAATATTCTAAAGGGAAGAATGAGTTTCGTCGGTTCCCCGTTGGATATGGTGGACGGTGGTGACCCGCCGGAAATTCTTTGTCGTCCGGGTCTTACTGGTATTCACCGTTTAAGGCATAGTAATTTAACCGCTGATGATCGCCGGTTACTGGATCATTATTATCTTCAGCACCAGAGTTTTACTCTGGACATGGAAATTCTGGTAAAAACATTATTTAACGGATAATGATGCTTAAAACATATCTCAGCTTTGAAAAACCAATAAAAGAATTCGACGAAAAAATTCTTACACTGCAAGCAGCTAATCATCCTTCACCTGAGACTGTTCAGAATATAAAGCAATTGGAGAAAAAACGGGAAGAATTAATTCATCGCATCTTTTCGAAATTGAATCGCTGGCAACGAGTGCAGCTGGCGCGGCATCCGGAGCGGCCGTACAGTCTTGATTTCATTCAATCCTGGTCGCCCGATTTTATTGAATTGCATGGTGATCGGCACTTCGGTGATGATACGTCGGTCGTGACTGGTTTTGGTTCATTCAATGGCCGCAGCGTCTGTTATATCGGTCAGCAAAAGGGACGTAACACCAAGGAGAATATTTACCGGAATTTCGGCATGATGCGTCCAGAAGGTTATCGGAAAGCACTTCGTATCATGAAACTGGCAGAAAAATTTCAAAAACCGGTCATTACACTGATTGATACTCAGGGTGCATTTCCCGGCATTGGTGCCGAAGAGCGTGGACAGGGAGAAGCGATTGCCCGCAACCTGATGGAAATGGCCCGTCTCAAAGTCCCGATTATATCCGTTGTCATCGGGGAAGGGGCTAGTGGAGGTGCTTTGGGAATCGGATTGTCTGATCGTTTGCTGATGCTGGAAAATACTTGGTATTCTGTCATTAGTCCAGAGGGCTGTGCTTCCATCCTCTGGCGTGATGCATCAAAAGCGGCCGATGCGGCAGAAGCCCTACAATTGACGCCCCGTGATTTGCAGAAGGTCCATATTTGCGACCGCATCGTCCCTGAGCCACACGGTGGAGCCCATCGTGATCCCAAAGCAACCTGCGAAATGCTGAAAACAGCGATCCAGGAGGAATTGGAAGAATTGAGTCGCTATCAGGAAAACGAATTTCTGACCCACCGAATCGAAAAATTCGATCATCTGGGCTATTTTGACGAAGAGAAATGATTTCCTTTCCCTATTCCACGAAAGTGTATTACAAGGATGTTGATCAGATGGGGATTGTGTATTATTCCCGTTATTTTGAATACTTTGAAGCGGCCCGAACCGAGATGCTGGCTTCCATTGGTCTGGATGTGACAACTATCGAAGCGTCCGGTATCTGGTTGCCTGTTATTCACGCCGAATGTCAATACCTCACTGGTGCCTGCTTTGAAGACACGTTGGTAGTGAATACGTCAATCAAGGATTATCCTCGCTCCCGATTAATCATTGATTATGTAATTTGCAACGATTCTAGTACCATTGTTACTGGAAAAACGATCCATGCTTTCCTTAGCCGGGAACGAAATCGAGCCGTACGCCTCCCTGTAATTATGCAGGAAAAACTAAACCCTTATTTTCAAAGGTGATCAGAATGAAATATCTCTCTTTCCTCATGTTGCTGTTGTTAATCTCCTGCCAGAAATTTCCCTGGTCGGAAGCAGCGTTTGAGGATGTATTGGCACAGGCTGGTGACCGGTTGGTTCTGGCGGAATTTTACACCGATTGGTGAAGTTGGTGTAAACGGCTGGATGCCGACACATTCCCGGATAAACGTGTAATCAAAGTTGTAAAAAAGAATTATCTGGCCATTAAAATAGATGCGGAAAAAGGATCAGGGCCGGAATTGAAAGACCACTATCAAATTCAGGGCTATCCCACCATGGTTATTCTGGATGGTACGGGGAAAGAAATCGATCGGATTGTCGGTTATCGCCCTCCGGAAGAAATGGTTGTTGAACTCAATCGTATTCTTAGAAATGAGGGAACGATCGGAGATTTACAGGCCAAAGTAAAGTCTGACCCCAATAATGTGGATTACTGGCAACAGTTAGCAGCAAAATTCGAAGACCGGAATGATTTGGAATCGGCGCGGGATATCTGGGAAACGATTTCCGAACTGACACCGGATTTGAGTGAAGAAGCCCGATATCACGTCGCAGCCTATTCGGCCCAGATTGATGGTACCATCACCAGACTGGAATCCTTCATTCGGGAATATCCTGAAAGTCGTTATATCCAGAATGCCTATTACGCCATCGTGAAGCACTACCAGCAAAGCGGTGACATAGAAAAGGAAGTCGCTTCTTTCCGGCAATTGGCGGACTTCATTGTAACCCATAAGCTGAAAGATCCGAATAGTCTGAACAGTTATTCCTGGCGCATGGCCGAACTTGAGCGAAATCTGGACGATGCTCTAGTCAAGGTACGCTTGGCTGAGAACATGGTAAGCCAAATGGATAACCAGACCAAGGCCCAGATCATGGATACTGAAGCGGAAGTGTTATGGAAAATGGGTCGGGTAGACGAAGCAGTAACAGTTATTAATAAATGTATTTCGTTGCAGCCGGAAGATGAATATTATATCAGGCAGAAAAATAAATTTACCGCCGCCCCTGCCTCGTAATGAAAAGCCCCGCAACGGGGCTTTTTTATACCGTCTACGGTTTCCCGTCTTTTAATAATGGGTGACTGTCACGTAACTTTCAGGCCGGTATATTTTCAATAATCGTTGGTCACAGGAGTATTCCAATGGATACAAAACAATTGTTTAAGACACTGGGCATTGAAACGGATAATTTCGGTGCCTGTTCCGGGTCCGGAGCCTGGAGCAATACCACGGAAGCGGGGCTTCTTCCATCGATAAATCCAGCCACGGAAGCCGAATTGGGCCGCGTCTATCAATGCACGGAATCTGATTATGAAACAGTCATAGAATCGGCTCAGAAGGCCTTTGAATCCTGGCGTAAAGTTCCGGCGCCGGTACGAGGTGAATTAGTCAGACTGATGGGAGAGGAACTGCGTAAATACAAGGATCCCTTGGGCACTCTGGTATCCCTGGAAATGGGTAAAATCAAACAGGAGGGAGATGGCGAAGTCCAGGAAATGATTGATATTGCCGATTTTGCCGTTGGTCAGTCCCGCATGTTATACGGAAAAACCATGCATTCGGAACGTAAAGATCACCGAATGTATGAACAATGGCATCCGCTGGGGATTGTCGGTGTTATCAGTGCTTTTAATTTTCCTGTAGCAGTCTGGGCTTGGAATGCCTTTATTGCGGCCATCGCCGGCAACGTAGTATTATGGAAACCATCAAGCTCCGTCCCGCTCTGTGGCATCGCTGTGCAACATATTTGCAACCGTGTCATGGAACGCAATGGCTACAAGGGGATATTCAACCTTGTCATTGGAAAAGGCTCTACCATAGGTGAACGCCTGATCAATGATAAACGTATTCCTCTTGTATCGTTTACCGGTTCTACTTATATGGGAAGACATGTGAGCGAAAAGGTAGCCCACCGCTTTGGAAAGACCATTATGGAGCTGGGGGGGAATAATGCAATCATCGTCGATGAAACGGCCGACTTGAACTTGGCGGTTCCCGCCATCGTTTTTGGAGCCGTAGGTACGGCGGGGCAACGTTGCACCAGTACGCGACGAATCATCGTTCAAGAATCTATCATGGATACCCTAGTTGAAAAATTGATTCATGCTTACAAACAGGTCAAGATCGGTAATCCCATCGATAATGGGGTTCTGATGGGACCATTAATCAATCCCGCTGCGGTGGAAGTGTATCAGAAAGCGCTGTATGAAATCCGCGCCAGCCAGGGGGAAATCCTCTATGGCGGGAAAGTTCTGACAGGAGAGGGATATTTTGTCGAGCCCACAATTGTCAAGGCAAAAAATGAATGGGACATTGTGCAGCATGAAACATTTGCTCCCATTCTATACATTATCCCTTACTCCGACCTGGACGAAGCGATCCGAATCCATAATGATGTTCCCCAGGGACTATCCTCCGCCATGTTTACGAATCACCTGCAACATGCCGAACTGTTTTTAAGCGCCCGGGGCAGTGATTGTGGTATTGCCAATATTAATATTGGGACATCCGGCGCAGAAATCGGGGGCGCATTTGGTGGTGAAAAGGAAACCGGGGGAGGACGCGAATCAGGCTCCGATGCCTGGAAAGGATACATGCGTCGTCAAACCAATACGATCAACTGGAGCAAAGAACTTCCTTTGGCTCAAGGTATCAAATTTGATTTGGAATAATCACCATTAACCATTTTGAGGGAATTATGATTCATATAGATGCGAATAAAGTCCATCGTGCCATCGGGCAACACATGCTCGCCGACGGGATGGAACCGGTAATTGATTTGAAGAAAAGTCAGGGATCCTGGCTTGTAGATGCCCGCAACGGACGCTCCTACCTTGATTTGTTTTCCATGTTTGCGTCATTGTCGGTCGGGTACAATCATCCTTATGTATTGGAAAACAAGGAACGGCTGGCTGCGGCAGCCCTGAACAAGCCCACGAATTCAGACGTGTATTCACAGGAAATGGCTGAATTCGTTGCTACAATGGGACGAGTGGCACAACCCCATTATCTTCCATACGCTTTTTATATCGAAGGGGGTGCTCTGGCGGTTGAAAACGCCCTGAAAACAGCCTTTGATTGGAAAGTAAGGAAAAACCTAGCCGCCGGCCTGGGCGAATTGGGGCATAAGGTCATTCACTTCAAGGAATGTTTCCATGGCCGCACTGGTTATACCTTGTCGCTTACCGATTCACCCGACCCGCGAAAAACGCTCTACTTTCCAAAATTTAATTGGCCGCGTATCACGAATCCCAAGATCACGTTCCCAGTCGATGAACATCGTGAACAGATTGTTGCCTTGGAAAACCAGGCCATTTCAGAAATGAAACAGGCCATTTCCGATTCTCCGCATGATATTGCAGCCATCATCATTGAACCAATTCAGGGCGAAGGCGGTGACAATCATTTTAGACCCGAATTTTTCCGGGCGCTGAGAATCCTGGCGGATGAAAATGATATCATTCTAATCTATGATGAAGTCCAGAGTGGTGTTGGGATAACCGGATCTATGTGGGCCCATCAGAACTTCGGACCCGGGACAGAGCCGGATATTATCAGTTTTGGGAAAAAGACCCAGGTTTGTGGCATTTTCGCCGGTAACCGGATTGATGAAGTGGAAAACAATGTTTTCCATGAATCCAGTCGGATTAACTCAACCTGGGGTGGCAATATTGTTGATATGGTTCGTTTTACCATTTACCTGGAAATTATTGAACAGGAAAATCTGGTGGAACAGGCCCGAACCAACGGAAATTATCTTCAGGAAAAACTGTTTGACCTGCAACATGATTTCAACGGTCTGATTACCAATTCTCGCGGTGCTGGTCTGTTCTGTGCCTTTGATTTGCCGGACGGCAATCAACGGGACAAACTAGTGAATTTGATTACGGAAGAAGGGGCCTTGATTCTGGGATGTGGTAAAAAAAGCATTCGTTTTCGTCCCCATCTTAACATATCCACCTCAGAAATTGATCAGGGGATGGACATTATCCGGAGGGCATTGAATCGCCTGTGACCGATCGTTTACCGGGAAAGCTCTATGTAATATCAACACCGATTGGTAACCTAAAGGATATCACATATCGTGCTGTTGAAATACTGTCACATGTTTCGTTGGTCGCAGTGGAAGACACTCGGCGCAGTCGGATCCTATTCCAGGAATACGGAATAAAAACGCCGGTTATATCCTATTATGAGCACAATCGCCTGACTCGCATTCCCGCCATCATCAAAACATTGAATTCGGGCGTGGATGTAGGTCTTATTACCGATGCCGGAACACCGGGTATCAGTGACCCGGCCTATAAACTAATCCGGGCTGCCATTGATGAAAAGGTGGAAATCATTCCCATTCCCGGTCCTACAGCGGTCACTACTGCCCTTGTCGCCAGTGGTTTACCAACGGATCGGTTTTTGTTCGAAGGATTCCTGCCGCCACGCAAAGGACGACAGAAACGATTACGTATGCTGGAGTCTGAAACAGCCACCATCATTCTCTATGAGAGTCCGCACCGACTGCCTCGGACTCTGAATGATTTATTGTCATTTCTGGGGGATCGGCCTGCGGTGGTCGGACGGGAATTGACAAAAATCCATGAAAGTATTTACCGCGGAACATTGTCCAGTCTGGCTTCGTATTTCAATCTCCATTCGATAAAAGGAGAATGCGTTATATTGGTAGGAAAGAATAAAGAAAATGTCTTCTTCAATTAAAGGCCGGTTTATCACTTTTGAGGGGATCGATGGTTGTGGCAAATCCACACAGGTTCACATGCTGGGGAAAGTGCTTGAATCTCGCGGAATTGCATACATCGTTGTCCGGGAACCGGGTGGTTCGGATATATCCGAACAAATCAGGAATATCCTCCTGCATTCCGGCGGTGATGAATTGAATGAAAGGACGGAAGCTCTTCTGATGACGGCTAGTCGGGCTCAGTTAACAGGTGAAATTATTATTCCCGCACTGGAAGCGGGAACCTGGGTCTTGGCAGATCGTTTTGCCGATTCAACGCTAGCATATCAGGGCGGAGGACGTTCCCTGGGGCTGGATTGGCTACGAAAATTAAACGACTTCGCCACGTTCAATCTTCAGCCCGATATCACCTTTTTCGTCGATGTAAATCCTGAAACGGGGTTGAAACGTCAAAGTGTTCATCCTGACCGGATTGAGCGGGCGGGTCTGGCATTTCAGGAGTCGGTTCGTTCTACTTACGGGGCACTTGTCAAACTTTTTCCGAGACGATTGATTACAATTGACGGAGAAAAGACGATTGATGCTATCCATCAGAACATAATTTCCATATTAGAAAACAGGAAAATTCTATGAAATCAACAAAACGAAAATATATATACACATTTTTGACGGTTGTCGTCCTGGGATTGTTATCCCTGGCGGCATCCAAGTCAAAACTATACCAGCAGATTGCCCAATCTCAGCGATTAATCAATGATGTGTATAAAAATATCATAATGAATTACGCCGATGAAATTGATGTGGAAGATTTTACCCGGTACGGCATTCAGAATTTACTCAGTGATCTGGATCCCTACACGGTTTACATGGAAGCAGAAGACCGGGAAGGGATTGAGCTCCTGACGAACGGTAAGTACGGTGGTGTGGGAATGCAGCTGGGACAACGAGACGGCCACCTGACCGTCATCGCTCCCATGGATGATTCACCGGCTCAGAAGGCAGGGATCATCAGCGGGGACATAATCATTGAGATTGATGGTGAATCAACCGATGATATGAATATCAATGAAGCCGCTAAAAAAATCCGGGGCGAAAAGGGTACAAAGGTCACTCTTACCATAAGACGATTTTCCAGTGATACTCCTTTGACGTTTGAACTTACCCGATCCAATATTAAGATAAAAGATGTAACCTATGCCGACATGATCGATGATAAAACCGGATATATCCGACTAACACGATTTTCACGTAATTCTCCGGATGAAATGAGGGATGCTTTCAGGTCCCTGTTGAAGAACGATCCGCAAAGTATCATCATCGATCTGCGCGACAATCCCGGTGGTTTGCTACGGGCAGCCATAGACATTCTAGACCTGATGGTTCCCAAGGGCAAACTATTGTTGACCACCAAAGGTCGGATGAAGGACAGCAATAAGACGATTATGGCCAAAAGGAAACCAATTGTCCCGGCCGATGTGAAAATCGCAATTCTGGTAAATGAGGGTAGCGCGTCAGCCAGTGAAATTGTGGCCGGTACTTTACAGGATTTGGACCGCGCTATCATTGTCGGAAACCAATCTTTTGGGAAGGGACTGGTTCAATCCGTATTCCCGCTTGATAATTCTCACAGTCTTAAAATTACTACTGCTAAATATTTCACTCCCAGTGGTCGCCTGATTCAAAAACCGGACTACCTGAATGATGAAGTGATCAATGTAGACTCCAGCCAAATTGACTCCGTTTTCCACACGGTCGGAGGCCGACCGGTACGTGGGGGAGGAGGCATTGTACCCGATTATGAAGCGAAAAATCCATTATTGGGGCCTCTAACTCAGGAATGTTACCGGAAAAGTTTATTTTTTACCTTCGTTCAGAGTCACCGTAAGCAATATACAACGTTTTCTGAAGTAGAGCAGGATGATCAGCTCATGTCAGCTTTCCAATCGTGGCTTAATGAAATGGACCTGGATATCAACATTAAAGGTGAAAAGCAATTTGATGAAATGGTTACCGCTTTTTCGAAACGGGACAGTTCTGACAGCGATCTGCAAAAAGGTCTGCTATCCCTCAAAGCGTTCATTACCAAGGAAGAAGGTCAGTTGTTTAATGAGGAGTACGATCAACTACGATTGGCGTTATTATCTGAATTTGCCCAGCAAATGGAAAATACCACCAAACGGATGGCGATTCGCATTCCGGAGGATAAGGTTGTCATGGAAGCCGTGCGTTTATTGCAGGAACCTGATTCCTACCGGAATTTGCTCACTATCAGCAATTAGGATATTCTCATATTCCTGAATAAAAACATTCTCATATGACAGAGAAACAACATTAATTTTCGTGGCTTTTTTAGAAGCCTGTCGGGCGATTAGCTCAGTTGGTTAGAGCGCTACGTTGACATCGTAGAGGTCAATGGTTCGAATCCGTTATCGCCCACAAGGATATGATGCAATGGCAAAGAATACCATAAGCAATGATAAAGACCAAACCGTGGGCAGGATATGCTCCCCGTGGACTTTGCTGCATTGCATTCCAATCTCAATGGAAGCTTATCAGACTTGATTGAATTATCACCTATATCTTTCGTGTCATAATCCATTATCCCAATTAACTAATGAAAACTATTTCCATTACATTCCCAAACGGTGACCAAAAACAATTCCCGGCGGGTACTACTCCCCTGGAAATTGCCGAATCCATCTCACCTCGATTCGCTGACAATGTGATTGTCAGTAAAGTAAACGGTGAATTGCGGGATCTCTCATTTCCAATTGAGAATGATGCCAAGATTGAATTATTCTCCGGTGAGACGAAAGAAGGCCATCACGTCCTTTTACACAGTACGGCTCATTTAATGGCCCAGGCTGTAAAAGAATTATATCCTAATGCTCAGGTAACAATAGGACCGGCGATTGAAAATCGGTTTTATTATGATTTCGATATAGAAGAAACTTTTACCGATGAAGATTTACAGCGCATCGAGGATAAAATGCACGAATTGGCGAAAAAGAACCAGTCTGTCGTGCGGAAAGAATTGAGCCGGGATGAGGCCATCGCGCTGTTTGAGTCCATGGGAGAATCATATAAGGTTGAGATTATCCGCGACATCGCCGAAGATGAAACCCTGTCAGCCTATCAGCAGTCCGACTTTATTGATTTATGTCGCGGTCCCCACGTACCCACTACGGGAAAAATCAAATATTTTAGATTGTTGAATTCTTCCGGAGCATACTGGCGTGGTGATGAAAATAATAAAATGCTGCAACGGATATACGGAACCGTCTTTGCTTCCAAAAAGGCGCTCAAGAAATATCTGCATATGCTGGAGGAGGCCAAAAAACGAGACCATCGTAAACTGGGTAAGGAATTGGAGATTTTTACGTTTGATGATGAAGTGGGGCCTGGTTTGCCACTCTGGTTGCCCAGCGGTACCGTTATCATTGAAGAGTTGGAAAACCTGGCCAAGGAAGTGGAGCGGGAAGCAGGCTACTTTCGCGTAAGGACACCCCATCTTACGAAGGGTGTCCTGTATGAAAAATCCGGTCATTTGTCTCACTATAAGAATTCCATGTATCCGGCCATGGCCATCGATGGTGTGGATTACTATGTCAAGCCGATGAATTGTCCCCATCATCATAAAATATATGCCTCCGTTCCTCGCAGTTATCGCGATTTGCCGCTGCGTCTGGCCGAATACGGCACCTGTTATCGCTATGAAAAATCCGGTCAATTATTCGGACTGATGCGGGTTCGCAGTATGCAAATGAATGATGCCCATATTTATTGTACCAAGGAACAGTTTCAGGAAGAATTCCTTGCTGTCTGTCAACTCTATTTGAAATATTTCGAAATTTTCGGCATTGAAAAATACATGATGCGACTCAGTCTGCATGACGATGCGGGTCTGGGTAAAAAGTATGTGAATGAACCAAAACTATGGCTGGAAACGGAAAACTGGGTTCGTGAGGCCTTGGACAAGGGTGGGTTTCACTATACTGAAATTCCCGGTGAAGCTGCTTTCTATGGGCCGAAAATTGATGTTCAGGTTTGGAGTGCCATCGGAAAGGAATTTACGCTGGCGACCAACCAGGTTGATTTCGCCATTCCGGAACGTTTCGGCCTGACCTATACGGCACCTAATGGTAGTGAAGAGACGCCCCTTTGTATCCATCGTGCTCCACTGAGCACACATGAACGTTTCATAGGATTCTTGATTGAGCATTTTGCCGGAGATATGCCCTTGTGGCTGGCACCAAGGCAGGTGATTGTTCTGCCCGTCTCGGAAAAAGTGCATGAATATGGCAAGGAAATTGTCGACACGCTGTTCCGCCGGGGAATTCGCATCGAACAGGATATGCGACCGGACAAAATCGGTGCTAAAATCCGGCAGGCAGAAATGCAAAAAATTCCAGTTATGATAATCATTGGTGAAAAGGAAATGGCCAACAAGACGGTTTCAGTCCGACGCCGTTTCCAGGGTGACTTGGGTGCCATGCCCCTGGGAAGTTTCACCGCTGACCTGATAGATGAAATCAACACAAGGAGGTTACCTTATCGCAAAGCAGAATAAACCGCGAATTAATGATAATATAAAGGAACAGGAAGTTCGTTTAATTGATCACAAGGGGGAACAAGTTGGGATTGTCAGTATCGAAACTGCGCTGCAAACGGCGAGGGAGACCGGACTTGACTTGGTGGAAGTTGCGCCCAACGCCAAACCTCCGGTGTGTAAAATTCTGGATTACGGAAAAATCAAATATGAGGCAAAGAAGAAAAAGCAAGCCAGTAAGAAAAAGCAACATGTTGTAAAATTGAAGGAAGTGAGAATCCGGCCCCATATTGATGTTCATGATCTTGAGACAAAATTAAATCAGGGAATAAAATTTCTTCAGGAAGGATGTAAACTGAAGGTAACGGTCATGTTTCGTGGCCGTGAAATGTCGCGTCTTGATTTAGGCGATTTATTGATGGACCGCGTGAAAGCAATTCTGGAAGACGTCGCCGTCATAGAAAAAGAAAATGGCCTGGAAGGACGCTCAATGTCGACAATATTCATTGCAAAATAAATAGGAGTAATGAATGCCAAAGATGAAGACACGTCGGGGTGCTGCTAAACGTTTCCGGTTGACCGGAACTGGCAAATTACGACGTAATAAAGCAAACCATAGACACATGCTCATTCGTCGTGGTAAGGATGCGAAACGTAACATGCGGCAATCTGGATTGGTTTCCGCTTCCGAAGCATCCCGAGTACGACAAATGTTAGCAGATTAAAGGAGGGACGGATGCCAAGAGCAAATAGTTCAGTCCCACGACATCGCCGACACCGTAAGGTGGTAAAGCAGGCCAAAGGCTACTATGGTGCCCGGAGCCGCAATTTCAAGGCTGCCAAGGATTCTGTCTGGCGCGCCGGTACCTATGCATACCGTGACCGACGACAGAGAAAACGCCAATTCCGGCGTCTTTGGATCTTGCGAATTAATGCGGCAACCCGGGAACATGGTATGTCTTATTCTGCATTCATCGCCGCTTTAAAACAAAACGGTATCGAACTCAATCGGAAAGTACTGGCAGACTTAGCCGTGAACAATCCGAATGCTTTTGCCGAGTTGGTAAACTCTGTCAAGCAATAACGATGTCCATACATAAGCAAATCGAGGCGGTTCGGAAAGAATTTCGGACCGCCCTCGAGGCGTTTCCAACTACAAGACACGAAATTGATGAATTAAAAGCCCGATTCCTGGGTCGCAAAGGCAAGATTGCAGGTTTATTCAATCAACTGGGAAAAGCCGATCCCTCGGAAAGACCAGCGATTGGTAAACTGCTGAATGAACTTCGGGCTGAACTTACGTCAGCGTTTGAAGAAAGAGCCAATCTGACGGTTGGGAAAAAAGATCAATCAAATACTGTCATTACCGATTATTCTTTACCCGGAGTCCCTTTTCGCGCCGGTTCCGTTCATCCGTTACAGCAAACTCTGGATGAAATAAAAGCAATATTCAGGGATATCGGTTTCTCCGTAGCCTACGGTCCGGAAATTGATGACGATTATCATAATTTTCAGGCCCTGAATATTCCCAAACATCATCCCGCCCGGGATATGCAGGATACTTTTTTTGTCAGTGAAAACATTGTATTACGAACTCATACGTCAAATGTTCAGATTCATCTGATGGAGGAGGAGCAGCCGCCAATTCGGTATATTGTCCCAGGACGGGTTTATCGCAACGAAGCCATCAGTTTTAAAAGCTATTGTTTATTCCATCAGGTGGAAGGATTGTATGTCGATCGCAATGTTTCATTTGCGGAGTTGAAATCCACCTTGACCTATTTTATCCATCGCATGTTCGGACAGAAGGCCAAAATCCGGTTTCGTCCCAGTTTTTTTCCGTTTACCGAACCCAGCGCCGAAGTAGATCTTTGGAATGAAGAACGGGATCAATGGATGGAAATCCTGGGCTGTGGCATGGTGGATCCGGCCGTGTTCAGCAATGTGGATTACGATCCCGAACAATGGCAGGGTTACGCCTTCGGTATGGGCGTAGAACGAATTGCCATGCTGAAATATCGCATCAATGATATTAGATTATTCTATCAGAACGACTTACGCTTTTTAAGCCAATTTTAGGACGCCAGGTATGCTGATTTCGGTAAAATGGTTAAAACGATATGTTACCATCGATGAATCGCCGGAGGAATTAACCGATTTATTAACCCTGCTCGGCTTTGAGGCAGAAATAGCCGTCGGCCGGCAAGATATTCCCAAAGTTGTAACGGCTAGGGTAAAAACGGTTGAGAAACATCCCAACGCCGATAAACTTCATTTATGTGAAGTTACCGATGGCAACGAAACATTTCAGGTAATCTGTGGCGCCAACAATGTCCGCCCCAATCTCAACGTCTTTCTTGCAAAAACAGGTGCTGTTTTGCCTACTGGCATTGCCATAAATAAAGCCAAATTAAGGGGGATCGAAAGTTTTGGTATGTTATGTTCCGAACGGGAACTGAAACTGTCCGATGACCATAGCGGAATCATGGAATTACCAGCCGATGTTCAACCCGGCATACCATTCTCAACTTACTTGAGTGAAAACTTAATTACGCTGGAACTGGATATTACACCCAACCGACCCGACGCCCTTTCCCATTACGGGATTGCCCGGGAAATCGCCATTAAAACAGGCCGTCCCCTGAAACCATTTTCCGATCTAACTCCATTTAAACCTACCTCAACCGAACATTCGGTCAACATCATTATCGATGACCCGGAGGGTTGTCCGCGATACATTGCCGGCGTGGTCAGCAATGTCAGCGTTGGACCGTCACCGGACTGGATGGTCGAATTGTTGCAGGCGGCCGGACAACGCAGTATTAATAATGTTGTTGATATATCCAATTTTGTTCTGTTGGAAATGGGACATCCGACGCATATCTTTGATTACCGTCTGATACCGACAAAAACGATCCAGGTTCGGCGGGCCGCCGATAAGGAAATGTTTGTCACTCTGGATGGTGAAAAGCGGACACTGAACCGGGAACATCTCCTGATTACCGATGGCCAGCAATCGATTGCTCTGGCCGGGATCATGGGGGGCGCCAACACCGCTGTTCAGGACGATACCACAACGGTATTGATTGAAAGCGCCTACTTTGACCCCATCACCATCAGGAAAGGGTCAAAATCACTGGGCATGTTGACGGAAGCATCGCGGCGTTTCGAAAGGGGGGCGGATCCGGAAGGTGCCATGACGGCCTTCCGGCGTATCGTAGAATTATTACAGCTTTATGCCGGGGGAAAACTGACATCTTCCATCGTGGATGCATATCCCCGAAAAGTGAAACCGGCCACCTTTCCATTTCGGTTGAAGCGCTTAAACGCCATCGCTGGAATTGATTTTGACCAAAAGTCGATACAGGAAACTTTCTTAGCTCTGGGAATTACTTTTACGGAAAATGATTCCGGATCCTGGACCTGTACTGCGCCGACCTATCGGCCTGATCTGGAACGTGAAATAGATGCCATCGAGGAAGTCATTCGAATATACGGTTATAACCGAATTCCCGAACCCAATCGTTATACCAGCATCTTTACCAGTACTAAGACCGACCCCCAGCAACCAGTAGACCGAACGATTCAATCATTGGTGGGATTCGGTTTTCATCAATGTTTCAATAATTCCCTCCAATCACAACGAATTGCCGCATTATCCGGCAAGGAAACGGTTAAAACCATTAACCCGCTGGGAGAACAGATGTCAGTTTTGCGCACCGGATTATATCCCGGCTTGCTTCAGAACGCTCAATTCAATGTGAATAATGGACAAAACACCAATCAATTGTTTGAAGTGGGTCAAATTCATTATCGCCCTGCTACCGGAGCAGCGTCCTTATGCGAAGAACAATATATCAGCGGAATTGCAATCGGTAATTTTCTTGAAAAGAACGTTCATTCGGCTCAACCCCCCATTCCGTTCGACTATTTTCATCTGAAGGGGATTCTGGAAGAATTCGCCCAATCAGTCGTAAAACGGAATTTTATATTCAGGGATCAACTGTTTCCATATTTTGAAAACGGACAAACAGTCGCTATAGATAATCAGGTGGTTGGTGAAATCGGCACCTTTTCACCCGTCTATTGCCGGGAGTTGGATATTGAATTGTTGGGAGCAGTCGGCTTCACCTTGTACATGGATAAATTGCAGCAATTCCTGGAAGAAAAACCGGTTTACCAGGCCATCATACCCTATCCCGGGATAAAACGTGATTTGAATTTCATTCTTGATGAAGCCATTCAATCAGGTGAAGTTATGCGTATCATTGAATCCCGGAAATATCGATATTTATTATCTATTGTACCCACGGATCTGTTCCGCCATGAATCGCTCGGTCCCGGCAAGAAGAGCGTCGTCTTTAATTTCGAATTTCGCAGCGATAGCAAGACACTTGAAGAGTCAGAAGTAAATCCAATAATAAATGAAATTATAGATGTTGTAACATCGGAATTTCATGCTAAATTACGTTCAGCATGAATATCACTCTTTTTGAAGAATTAGAAGCGAAAATTAAAATCCTGGCACGGGAATTGAAAAATGCCCGCGAAGGTCAGGGGGTAAATCAAGGGTCATCCAGGATGGACTCCGATAAGCTCAAGAGAATCGAATCACGGGTTGAAAGTCTGATTCAATTATTGGATCAATTTGAAGGAAATACCAATGGATGAACACAGCAGTTTAGTCCGGGTAACTATTTTTGGGCAGGAATACACCGTCAAAGCACCGGCGGACGTAAATTATATCAAGGATATTGCTTCCTTTGTTGATAGTAAAATGAGGGAAGTCCAGGACAACCTAGCTACATCACAATCGTCCACACGCATTGCCATTCTGGCGGCGATGAATATATCCGATGAACTATTTACCTTGCAGCAGGAAAAGGAGACGGTATTGAATGATGTGGACAGCCGTCTAGGCTCTTTAATCGATCTGGTTGACGAATCACTCTGATTCCGATAAGGATTTTCCCATGTTATTACTCTCCGGGCCTGAAGTAGCGACCGAGGTATATTCCCAGCTAAAAGATCGCATAACTGCGTTGAAATTGAAGAGTGTTATTCCCGGTTTGGCTGTTGTACTGGTAGGAAATGACCCTGCATCCAATGTTTATGTTCGCAGCAAAACCAAACGTTTCAATGCATTGGATTTATATTCCGAAACTTTTCATTTAGCCGCAGATACACCTGAATCCGAACTGATCGTACTGATTGACAGACTTAATAAGGATGCGCGATTTCATGGAATTTTGGTACAATTGCCCTTGCCGGACCATCTGAACGAGGATCGTATCCTGGCAGCGATTAATCCTGAAAAGGATGTGGACGGGTTTCATCCTGTCAATATGGGATTATTAGCCCAGGGCCGTCCGGCATTTATTCCCTGTACACCAAAAGGTGTTATGAGAATTCTATCCTATTATAAAATATCACTTCAAGGGAAGCATGTCGTTATTATTGGGCGTAGCAATATTGTGGGAAGACCCCTCTCAATCCTCACCAGCATGAAATCCACGGACAAAAACGCAACCACAACCGTATGTCATTCGGGAACGCCTGACATTCCGGAAATTTCCAGGATGGCCGACATACTCATGGTAGCCGTGGGACGTCCCGAAATGGTAAAGCAGAACTATATAAAACCGGGGGCCGTCGTGATTGACGTAGGCATTAATCGGGTGGAAGATAAAAAGGCGAAAAGGGGATACCGCCTGACTGGTGATGTTGATTTTGCATCCGTCCGGGAAAGGGCGTCGGCGATTACACCAGTTCCGGGAGGAGTCGGTCCCATGACCATTGCAATGCTAGTGGAAAACACGGTGGAAGCCGCTGAAATAACAATATAAAAAACGGATGCCTCCTTGCAGGAAGCATCCGTTCAGGTTTGGAATTATTTATTTTCCATTTCTTTAATTTTCAAATATAGCACAACAGTCAGAAAAGATATGATCAGTGAAAACGCGAATAATCCTTTCCGGCGGAACATCCAATCACTCATGGCTTTTTTTGCTCCCAGAATGGCTGCTTCAACTTCTTTCATTCCGGGTTCGGCTGTTTTCTTCACATAATCCGAATTAAAACTGTGAATGCCCGTGCGGGTTTGGATCAATGCGCGGTTGGCTTCTTCCAGGTTGTAGTAATACTCGGAGACTTCCATTCCGATTTCTTCAACATTCTTCAATAACGAATCAGCTTCATCAATTCCGTGCTTTATATCCGTAATAATCGTGTAAAATTCCTTTGCCAGCGCCTTGGCATCCACATCATTTTCACCATTTTTGTGGCATGTGACGCAGACAATCTGATCGGAATCCCAATTCAGAAATTCATCCGTAGGTTTTAGCACGGCATGATTCCCATGGCAACTTTCGCATTGTCCCAGGTTACGCTTCTTAAACGCTTCCATTAGATGAGATTGCTGGAAAAGGTCCATATTATTGTAGTGACAGGACCCGCATACATCGGAAATGTGTTCCACATCCGGTGGTTGAGCACCGTGATTTCCATGACAATCATTACAGGCCGGTGCACCAATATCCTGGTTCTCCAATAAAGCATTTCCATGGACAGACTTTTTGTATTCATCCAATTGATCGGTGGGAAACCCTGAGCCGGCCATAATGGTTTCATCGGAATGGCATGTACCGCAGGTTTCGGGAATATTCAGGTCGTACACCGTTGAGCGGGGATCATCCACCGGTAAAATACCATGCACGGAATGGCAGCTGGTACAGGTGGCCACATTCTCATTTCCGTCTTTCAGACTCTCCCCGTGATGACTGGTCCAGTATTGTGCTTCCTGGTCGGTTTTCAAGTTCATGGTATATTGCCGCATGAAAGCGGGATCGCTATGGCATTTTCCGCACATTGCGATTTCATCCGCTTTACTCATATCCTGCAGGAATGATTCATTGTCCCACATGGCACTATCTTCATCATCCCAGGCGTTGGGATTACCACCATGGCAATCAGAACAGCCCAGGCCTTTTTCAACATGGATATCTGCGGAATAGTTGGGCAGGACCGGAACATCAAGGTCTTCATCTATTTCGGAATGACAACTGATGCAGGCATCCTTTTCAAGATCAAGATCCGAATAACCGGTTCCAGTGAATAAAAAGAGTAAGAGTAGTGATGTAAATAAAGTTCTCATACCAGGTACCCCCAGACGGTAAGAATAATCATGTAAATAATGGTTCCAATTCCAAACCAGGTCCAGAAAGGCGACCGGATATTCAAGTGTGACTTCTTATCAAAGAAAGGCACCAGGAACCATAACAATCCGCCAATGCCGAAACAGATGATTCCAAATAATTCCCCTTCAATAAAAAGGACATGAGAAGGAATAAGTTTTAATGTTTGAAACATAAACATGAAATACCATTCCGGTCTGATTCCTGCCGGGGCGGAAGCCAGAGAATCGGCTTTCTGACCTAGTTCCCAGGGAAAGAATACGGCTAACAAGGCTATGACATTTAACACGATGAGCCAGACCATCAGATCCCGTAAGGCAAAATTGGGGAAAAAGGGCATAAAGCGACGTTTTTCCGGGGGAATTTTTTCCAGCTCTGGCGGAGAACTCATTCCCTGAATTTGGATCAGGATTAAATGCAGTGCCAAGAAAACGATAAATACGGCGGGCAATATGGCAACATGGATACCGTAAAAACGGGATAATGTTGCACTGTTTACTTCGTCACCGGCACGTAACAGGCGCAGCAGGAATTCTCCGATGAAAGGAATGGCGCCGGCAATGTCCGTCCCCACTTTAGTTGCAAAGAAGGCCAGCTCATTCCAAGGCAGTAAATATCCGGAAAAACCAAAAAAGAGTCCCAAAGCCAAAAGCAGAAAACCGCTATACCAGGTTAATTCTCTTGGTTTCCGGTAGGCTTTGGAAAAGAATACGGTAAACATGTGTATGAATGCGAAAAAGATGAATAGGTTAGCCGACCAGGCATGAACTTCCCGGATCAACCAGCCGAATTCAACTTTTGTCACGATAAATTTTACACTTTCGAAGGCGGTGGATGCTCCGGGCTGATAGTAAAGTAATAGGAGAATCCCGGTAACAACCTGGATGGAAAATAAGAATAGAGCAATACCACCCAAATAATACCACACCGTGCCGAAGAACAGAGGAACTTTTTTCTTACTGGCAAACTTAATGGCCGCGTCTAAATCGAATCTTTCGTTTAACCAATTGAATAATGACATTATACTTCCTCTTTCTTGGTAACAATAATCTCATCATCTTTTATCACAACGGGGAATTCGCCTAATGGCCGGGGCGGGGGACCGGATATATTCCGGCCTTTTACATCGTATATACCGTTATGGCAGGCACACCAAATCTGTTCTGTGTCATCCTTAAACTGCACGATACAGTCGAGATGGGTGCAGGTGGCTTCCAGAGCACTGACGTTTCCATTTTTTTCACGAAATACGATAATGGGTTTTCTTCCCATTCTGATAATTTTATACATTCCCT
>JBHHUC010000014.1:0-39589 GCA_046861395.1 Fidelibacterota bacterium | reverse complement strand
AATTTTTCAAAGTAGCAGGTATATGACCCCGGGCAGATTCAAACTGTCGGCTCCTGGCTTTTTACCTGCCGAAGTAATAACGCAGGCGGGAAAAGGCCACTGCTCTACTCCCGACCCATCGGGAAGCTACGGAGTCAACATTATCCACCAAAAAGGCGGGCGCAAAGTTAAGAAATGGTTTTTCACCGTGAAATAAAAATAAATGTTTAGCGTATGATTATTTCTTGTTACCGAAAAAAGCGAGTAAAACTGACCGGGATTGTTCCGCCCAGGCCGCCTCGGTGTGCAATGCACCGGTGAAAATCTGATAGCGAAAGTCTCGGTCACGATCAAATCCCCGGCTTTCCAGTGCCTCTACCAGCGCAGTAATAGCCGGCTGCAGCCGTGCTTCCAATTCTTCCGTTCCATTGTAAATAATGAAAAACGGCCGGGGATCGGGAAGCGAACCGGTCTGGACGCGGCGGACGATTTCACTGTCATCCACCAGAAAGGCCGGTGACAATCCGGCCGCCATACCGAATACGTTAGGATATTCCCAGGCCAGGTGAAAGGCAATGATTCCGCCCATGGACGAACCCATGACCGCCGTATGCTCCGCCCCCGGTCTGGTCCGGTATGTGGTGTCGATCCATGGTTTTACCGTCCGGATCAGAAATGCGCTGTAATCATTTCCCCGGTGAGCCGGACTGTATTCACCTGTGCGATCGGCCCCATGATCGATAGCCACCATGATGATTTCTGCCATTTGCCCCCGGTTGATCAAATCCATGGCTGTTTCATCCAGGGCCCATTCTTCGTGGGAAAGTGACAGGGCTGACGAAAATACATTTTGTCCATCCTGTAAATAAAGGACGGGATAATGGTTGTAGGATGTGCCGTAATAGGAAGGCGGCAGCCAGACAGTAACGGTACGATAATTATCCAGTTGTGGAGAATAAACACTGTCATATACCTCGACGGTACCAGTGATTCCCTTCAAGCGATCCACGGATAATGGACCAATATCGTCCCGCCACAGGGGAATGGAATGGGCCAGCGTAGTCTGCGGGGATAAGTTTGCGCTATAATTTCCCGGAATGGATGAATCGGCCTGCAATGCTTCCGTCTCCCAGGATCCGCGAGTGAATTTATATTCGATCTGAGGTTGTCTGATCACGAGTGTCACCTGGAAGGTGGTATCGGAATCTTGTTCCAGCCGCGGTGCCTCAGCCGGATCCCAGTTTCCCAGCTCAGCGGTGTTGCCAACCATGACAACGCGACTAGTGTGCGGCGGTGCCTTCACGGTAACATCCACATGATATTTGGGACTGCATCCGCTCAGGAGCAGGAGCAGACCCAGGAATCGGCGTGGGATGGCAGGTGCGAACATGAAGGATTTCCTCGTAAATTAATAATTCAATTTATTTCATAAATCCACCATCATGTCAGCCCCAATTACCATTCTGGGCCTTTCGGCCTTTTACCATGATTCGGCCGCCTGTATCATCCAGGAAGGTAGGATTCTGGCGGCCTGCCAGGAGGAGCGGTTTTCGCGACGAAAACACGATGCCGGGTTTCCTACCGCGGCCGTGAAAGCCAGCCTGAGTCAGGCGGGACTCACGATGGCGGATATCACCGCCGTGGCCTTTTATGATAAACCGTTACTGAAATTCGAACGACTGCTGGAAACCTATCTCTATCATGCCCCCCGCGGAATTCGATCTTTCTGGAAAGCCATGCCGGTCTGGCTAAAGGAAAAACTCTGGATTCAGGATATTATTCAGAAAAAACTGGACTATTCCGGCAAGATATTTTTTCCGGAGCACCATCAATCCCACGCCGCTTCGGCCTTTTTTCCGTCGCCGTTCAAACAGGCTGCAATCATTACCATGGATGGTGTGGGCGAATGGGCCACCTCCAGTTACGGCCAAGGCCGGGACAATGATATCACACTCCTCGCGGAACAACATTTTCCCCATTCTCTGGGATTGCTCTATTCCGCTTTTACCTATTACACGGGATTCCGTGTGAATTCCGGTGAATACAAACTCATGGGTTTGGCCCCATACGGCGAACCACGGTATGTCCGGACTATCCTGGATACATTACTGGATCTCAAGGAAGACGGCTCCTTTCGTTTGAATATGGATTATTTCCAATACGTTACGGGACTGCGTATGACATCACGGAAATTTCATCGCTTATTCGGTCGTCAGCCGCGGAAACCAGACACCGAACCCACCCGACTGGATATGGATCTGGCTCGTTCGATTCAAGAAGTGACCGAAATGGTGATGGAAAAAGTAAGTCGTCATGTCCGCGCGGAAACGGGAGAGAAATATTGTTGTCTGGCCGGCGGCGTGGCCTTGAACTGTGTCAGCAATGGAAAATTATTGCGCCGTAGTATTTTTGACGATATATGGATTCAGCCGGCGGCGGGAGATGCCGGAGGTGCCCTGGGTGCGGCCCTGGCCGTCTATTATCAGCATTTTCAATCTTCTCGGGAACCGGTAAAACCGGACGCTCAGGGAGGGTCCTGTCTGGGACCGGAATATGATGACGATGCCATCCGGTCCTTCCTTGAGACGCATCAATTACCGTATAAATTCCTGGCAAATCCGGCGGAAACGGGAGCCGATCTAATCGCCAGAGGAAAAGTCCTGGGCTGGTTCCAGGGTCGTATGGAATTTGGTCCCCGGGCGCTGGGACACCGATCCATTCTGGGCGATGCCCGGTCCGAAACCATGCAGAAAACCATGAACCTGAAAATAAAATACCGGGAATCATTCCGGCCCTTTGCACCTTCGGTTCTGGAGGAAGAGGCGGGAGCCTGGTTTGCTCTTGACCGTCCCAGTCCCTATATGCTGCTGGTGGCGGAGGTCCTGGACCGACATCGCACAGAAGCTGCGGAGAATGATTTACAGGGTCTGGCAAAACTCCAGCTAAAGCGATCCGCCATTCCGGCGGTCACCCATGTGGATTATTCGGCTCGTATCCAGACCGTATCACGGGAAATACATCCCTTGTATCATCGTCTGATTTCAGCCTTCCGGGACATCACCGGCTGCCCCGTCATTGTGAATACATCTTTCAATGTGCGGGGCGAACCTATTGTAGCCTCGCCGCTGGACGCTTACCGCTGTTTCATGCGCACGGAAATGGATGCCCTGATCCTGGGATCATTCCTGCTGGAGAAAGAGGATCAGCCGGCCTTTTCCGATTCCATTGACTGGAGACAAACCTATGCCCTGGACTGAGCATCTGAAATTCGATAAAAGTCAGAAGGCGGTTCAATCCTTCGGACTCGTTCTGTCCGGAATCATCTTTGCTGTCGGTGTGTACCGAAATCTTGTGTTGCATCGCGAATTCCACGGTGAAGCGACCCTGGCCATCCTGCTGGTAATAAGTGCCTTGTTCTTCCAGCAACCGCTGCGTCTGGTTTATTACCCCTGGATGGTCATTGTCCGGATCATAGGTTTTATTATCCTGCATTTCATCCTGCTTATCGTATATTTCACGGTCATAACCATGATCGGTTTGATTCTTCAGGGACGTCGGGCACTGAAAAATAACCGCCGGCCCGACCCGGACACGTATTGGATCAGGAAAGATAACCCGCCCAACATGGAACGGATGTTTTAATGGGAAAGTGGAGCATTATAAAAGAATTCTGGGCCTTTCTGAAGGTGCGGAAAAAGTGGTGGCTGGGACCCATCGTCGGGATTCTGCTGCTGCTGGCCTTGATTGCCATTTTTGCCGAGGGATCGGCCCTGGCCCCCTTTATTTATACAATCTTTTAACCCGTTGTGCACAGTAGAAAATTTTTACTATAAAACAGTATTACGACAGGCCAGGTAACGATATCGAGCTAAACCAGTTTTGTTTTTAATTGTCTTATATGGAGGGGATTGAGCACCTCAATCCATGTATCAACAAGGTTGATGCATACCGAAAAGTGATTTTCCGTTGGTTCCTAAAATAATTCACCCTAAAGCAATTAATATGTGCAATGGGAAATCTTTTAATTATTCCACAATTCGAATTCGCTGTAGATCGTAGGAGAAACTATTATACGGTTCGAATGAATCCCCATCTCCCGGGGAATTGACCAGGGCATAAATATATCGTCCACCGGGGTCCGCCACCAATCCCTTGGCCTTCAAATTACCGGCCACCAGATAATAATGGGTTTCCAGCTTGGTTGCCGTGTCAAATTCGATGATGAATACACCGGCCGGATCGGCATCCATGGGCGCTACGAACACCCGCTGTCCGTCAGGTCGCACGGCAATTCCCAGTCCGGCGGAATTGGTCTTGTATTTTCCCTGCAAGGTTAAATTGTCCGTATCATAGGCCCAAACTTCCGTGACGGCATGAGGATTGTTTTCATCGCCCAGACCGATGAAGAGCGTCCTGGTATCCGGACTGAGAACGGCATCGTAGAGATGGGCAGTAAATCCGTAGGGATCGGCAATGAAGGGATATTGCGTGGCCAGCGGGGTGGCGGCCCGGTATTTTTTAAGCGTTACGGAAGTGGCTACCAACAGGGACGTATCCGCCGGAAGGGCCGTTAGCATGCCGCTGTGCACCGATTGACCTGTTTCCGTGGAATCTGCCAGGGACAGGGAAATGGCACTGGGATCGGTGGCTGATGAAACATAGACCAAGTCATTGGTGACACAGGCCAAGTCTGTGACGTTGCTCAGCGAAATGGGAACCGACTGCACCACGGTAAAGGAAGCCAGATCAATGATTACGATACGCGATTCACCGTTTAGCGCCACCACCAGTTTCGTCTGATCGGGAGAAATATCCAGGGCCACGGGCCGGGCGCCAACCCAGACTTGACCGTGGAGGGCCATGGACCCGGTAACATCCACTTGTAGAATGGCATGATTGTTATAGTCGGCCAAATAGAGATAATTCCCGTCGGGGCCGGCCTGCATATCGGCAATGCTGTTACCCAGGGATAAAATATCGAAATCCTCAAACGTATAAAAAATATCGGGTTTCCCCTCATCGGTATAAAGAGAACAGCCGGAAAAAAGGATCAGGAAGACAGGGGCAAGAAATCTATTCATGCTGCCACCGATAGGCCAGGGAGAGGGTCAGGGCATAATCCGACGTGAGCTGGCTTTCGTTTACGTTCTGATAGACGGGAAGATGGAACTGGGCTTCCACATCCAGTTCGTCAGTAATATGAATTCCGAAACGAGGCGCAACGAACAGCCAGCGACCGCCACGATCCCGGGCAATCTTGCCGTATTCATACCGATCGCGTGTCGTGAAGAGATAATGGAGCTGGAGGCCGCCGTACCAGTCATCAGCCGCGACGAAATTCCCTTCCAGAAGTCCGTTCAATTCATTGCCAAACTGATAACCGTAAATATTTTCCCGTAAACTAATTTTAGTATAGAGGCCGCCGGAGAGCACCCACGATCCGGCGAATTGATTGACGTAGATGGCAAGCAGGGGATCGATGGACCCCGACCCGATTTGCAGGTTATCGGATATGCGTTTATCATAGATATCCACCGCATTGATGGACCCGTTGGACAATTTTATTCCGGCGGAAAGGGTTACCGGCAGATAAAAAGAGAAGGAACGGCTGACCAGAAAGAAAATATCTCCTATACCTTTCGCTTCCCGGAAATATTTTCCACCGTCATACTGTTCGTCATATTGTCCCCGAAATAGGATTTTTTCATTAAGGACCGATTGATAGGGAACCACGACCGTCAGACCCCAGTTGCGGAGAAAGGTATATGACAGAAGGAGGGACACGGTACTGTTATTGGTTCGTTCCCGGTTGATATTCGGAATCGGTTTGGTGCCGTATAGCGGCGAATCCAGATATTCGTGATAATAAGAAAAGCCCAGGAGAAGTTGATTTTCATCCTGAACCGTTTGTTGCAGCAGGCTCCCGCCCGGGAGGGTTGGCCGCCGTCAGCTGATTCCGCCCTGCGCCAGTCCCCACTGCAGGGTTACCAGAATAAAGAGCAGAATGGACCAGCGCTTCATAGTACCAGCAGGGACGCCAGGGTTTTGGTAATCTTGCGCCGGGACGGATATCCCTGCAGGACAATCTCCCGGTTGCGGTCCAAAATAATAATGGTAGGTGTTGTCCCTACACCGAACTGGGAGAATAAATTACCGGATAAATCGATGACGGTATGAATGCGATGCTTTTTCTTTTCGAAATGACGGTTTACCTTGTCCGGGGATTCCCGCCAGGCAATTCCCAGCATATTGACCTGATCGTTATATTTGGCGAAGAGGGCTTCCGTTTTCGGCAGATCACGGGCACAGACTGAGCAGTAAATAGACCAGAAATACAGTAGTGTAGGTTTAGTATCATCCAGTACGGTTGTGAGAAGAACCGTATCCCCGGCGACGGTCTTGGCGCGAAACCGGCTCCAATCCAAGGGCGGATTTTCCGCCTGGATCAGGGTTAATGAAAAGAGGAGTATGGGGAGTATTATTTTCATTGGATATTTTCTTCCTTGCCTGAAAAATTACCGTAATATCACCGGGATAAAAATAGATTTATCGTCAGTAATGCCATTCAATATCACACGTCTCATCACGCTAGTGGGCGGCATGCTTCCGGTCCTCCTGGTTAACCGTGCCCTGCCGCAATCTCCGGTATTCACCGATCAGACTCTGGCCGCCGGATTGACCTGGTCCTTCCAGGGCGAAGGTGTTTGCATTTTGGACTATGACGGGGACGGTTGGGAAGATGTGTTTATCGCAGATCATCAGGGAGAGCATTTATTGCTGAAAAACCTGGGAAATCTTCAGTTTAGCGAATCAAGTGAAACTGCCGGAATTGGGACCACTGAACCACTGCGCCTGGCTACCGCCGGAGATTATGACAATGACGGATACACAGACCTTTTCCTGGGTGCTACAGGAGGATCTTCCCGACTCTACCATAATGAAGGCAACGGTACTTTTACGGATGCCACGATCCCGGCCGGCATTACAGTGGACGGTGATGTCCGGGGCGGATTCTGGTTCGATGAAAACCGTGACGGCTGGTTGGATCTCTATGTGGGACGATTGACCCAGCAGAATCTGCTTTACCGGAATAATCAGGACGGCACATTCATGGAAGTGGCAAGTCAGGTCAATGCCACGGGACCGCAATCGGGTGGTCTGGTCATGGGCTGCTCAGCCCTGGATTATGACAATGACGGGGATGAAGATATTTTCATTACACAGGACGGCTATAAAGGAAATATCCTGTTGCGACGGGAAGCCTACGGTGCCTATACCGACATGAGCAATGCGGCCGGGGTTCATCTGGCCGTCCAGGGCATGGGCGTGGCCGTTGGGGATTATGACAGGGATGGCTGGGATGATATTTATACCACCAATCTGGATGAGAATTCGCTGTTACGGAATAACGGCGATGGAACATTCACCGATGTGACCGCTGCTGCCGGTGTGGCTGATGCGGTCAATAGCATGGCCTGGGGAACTTTTTTCTTCGATGCCGATTTTGACGGCTGCTTGGATATATATAATAATAATCAATCCGGTTTCGGTCAGGTCCCCAATTCGCTATTTCGCAATCTGGGCAACGGCAGTTTTGAGGAAATTTCTGCAGTGGCCGGGGTTCAGAGCTGGAATGACGGCATAGGATCGGCCTGGTGTGATTTTGATCGCGACGGGGATCTGGACATGATCCTGGTGGGCACGCCGACAACGGAAGGTTCCCTGAAACTGTATCGGAATGAAACCGTCACGGGAAACTGGATTGCCGTCCGGCTGGAGGGTGTAACTTCCAACCTTTCCGGCATTGGCGCCACCATCCGATTACGAGTCGGTTCCCACATTCAGCGGCAGCATCGAGTAACGGGAACCGGCTATTGTTCCCAGAATTCCGAATGGTCCTGGTTTGGTCTGGATACCGCTACGATGGTAGACACCTTGGAAATCCTATGGCCGTCGGGAATCGCGGAACACTATTGGAATCTTTCTATCAATCAATATTACTTATTCACGGAAAATGGGGGCTGGACTCCCTTGACCACTGAATCGGAAATATCGCCGACGACCTTTACTATTTTGCCGGTCTATCCCAATCCTTTCAACGGCCACTTCACCGTCCCGGTCATGGTCCGATCGGAAGGAGAAATAAGTGTTGCCGTGCGCAATATTGCCGGACGGCAGGTCTGGTCCCGCCAGGTGGGACTATTAATGCCGGGGCGGCATGAAATTCATTTTTCACTGTTGAATGTTTCCTCCGGCCAATATTTATTGGAAGTCGGTTCCCTGGGGACGCGTCAGGTACAGAAAATATTATTGTTGAAATGACATTTGCGTGCGGAGAAAGGCCCTAAATGATCGGGCCTGAGAGTAGTCCGGATTGCGTTGCAGCAGAGTATCCAGTTCCGCGGCGGCCGCTTCGAGCTTGTTTTGCGCCACGTAGGCACCGCTGAGATTGTAACGAATCTGGTCATCATCCCGGAGACGTTTGGCCCGTTTTAACAGGCGCAGCGCTTTCTCCTCCTGCCGGTTCTGCAAGGCATAGATGCCGCCCCATTTATTGGCAAAGGCGTCCAGCGAATCCAAAGCCAGGATAGCATTGGTGGCTTTTCGCACAAGGGCCGGGTTCTTCCCCGTCATTCCGGCTGATGCCAGAGCCCGGTGTACAGCTTTGTCAAGGGGCAGCGCGGCAACCAGGGCCAGACATTCCCGGACAGCCTGTTCATGTAAGGATTGGGACTGATAATAGGCCGCCAGGGCCAGGTGTCCGGATTTAAAGTCTTTTTTCCCCGCCAGAATATCCCAGGCAATCTTTTCAATCTGATTCGTCGGCGTGATTGAGGCCAGGGATTTTCCCGCCGCTGAAGTAAAGGGTGGATTGGATGTGAGAATGTCCAGTTGCATTCGGGCGATGACCGAATCCAGGGCCGTCAAACGGGAAGGGGGATGATCATTTTTCACCTGAAACGGTCGGGACAGGCCAAAATACATTGTATCCCGCTGCATAGTATTCCATATGGTTTGGACAATTAAATCGGTTCCAACCGGCGTCGGATGGACATGTTCCAGAAACAGGGGATCACCGGGAATCCCGTACCGGGCGTAAGCCTCAAATTCCGCCGCCACATCCGCCAGGGATATGGCATAACGACCGGCGAGTTGTCGGATGATCCGGTTAATGGCCGATGGCGCCCGAAAGGGCATGGCATCCATGTCCCGTGCCAGGGTAAAATAATCCCGGGCAATGGAATCCTGTCCAGCAATCAGAGCATTCTGCCCGGCCAGGTAGAGTTCATCAGCTGTATAGCCCGCCAGTCGGAGTTCGGGTAGGGAATGCAGGGGACGCTGGTTCCTGAGGTTGGAAGCAACCGTGCACAGGATCAGAGGAACGTCGTTTTCACCGGTCACCGATAATACATGAGCCATATTTTCTTCAAATTCATCCAAGGTATCCCGCCGACTCCGATCCCCGGGTGGAAACACCTGTCCCTGGGCCATAATCGCCATTAGTGTTTCATGATCCCGTGCTGGCCGAAGACTGTAGACCAGGCGCCGAATGGTTTGATAGAGCCGCGATTTCTCCAGGAACAACAACATGCGTTTCATTCCAGGGAGGCGCAGTAATCCCTGCTCCGCCGCCCGGCCAAAGGCACCGTAAAATTCATTGTGCCCGGCATATAGAATGATGAGATCCGGCTCAATGGCCAGACATTCATCGATAATGTCCCGTATGGTGGTTGAATTCACGGCTGACATACCAAGATTGATCATTTCATAGGTTTGTGTCGTATCGGCTGCCGCCAGATATTGCCGTAACCGAGCCGGGAAGCTGCCGTTGAAATAATAAGGAAACCCGGCTGTGGTGGAACCACCCAGGGCTATGATACGATACACGCCGGCCGGTTTGGGTTGGTAAAATAGATTCTCAGCCCCGAAACCGCTGAGACCAGTCCGGGGAAAATACCGCAGAACAACATTTGGATTGGCGCCCCATAGTTCGGTTGAAGTATTAATGGGAATAAAAAGTCGAGTGTCCGGACCTAGTCCGGTGAGTCGCAGGAATCCTTCCGTGAGCATCAGGATGACAACCGGTATCAGGATTAATCCAAATTGAAAGATACGTCGTTTCATGAACCGCCGGCCGACTGAATACGGGACAGGAATTGCCGGGCTTCCTCCTGTCCGGGATCAATTCGGAGCAGATCATTCAGTGTTTTAATCGCCTTTTGTTTTTGTCCGCTGATATAATAGGCTCCGGAAAGATTATATAATAATTGTGTATCGCGCGCCAGATATTGCTTTCCCTTCTCCAACAGGGGCAGGGCACGGTCAACCTGTTGCTGATTCAATAAAATGGTTCCAGCCCATTTATAACTGAAACCATCGTCAACCAACCGTAGAGTTTTCAATAAAATGGGTAAGGCATGGGAAAACTGCCGTCGGTCCACCAGAATTTTACCCATGGCTTTTAATGGACTGTCATTGTTGGTAAAGGTAGCCGCCAAGGCTCTGTATTCCCGGACGGCTTGCCGCCACTGTCCGGCCTTTTCATAGGATTGAGCCAATTGTACGTGGGCTTTTTCATAGTTGGATGTTTTGTTCAGAACCGCCAGAGCCAAGCGTTCAATATCGTTTTGCGGTTGAATGTCATCCAGGGTGAGAAACCGCCGGTGTGAGGTGAAGGGCCAGCCGGAGGTCAGAAGACGAATCCGCATGTTCGCGATGACAGAGTCGAGTCGGGTCACTGCCAGGGACCGAGAGGCCGGTGTATCGGATGCCGCCAGCATGAGCCGGGGCGCAGGTAAGACGGAATCAATCAATGTCTCGGCGAAAGTGCGGGCCATATGATAATACCCGGAAAGATTGGGATGAAGATGCTCCAGAATAAGATTATTCCCAATGATACCTCCGGGGGAAATATCTTGGAACGCCTCTTCCACCGGAGAATAATAAACCGATTTATTGGTCTGGCACAGGGTCTTGATGATATGGTTCAGGTCACTGCTGGCGCGGAACCGTAGTCCATCATAATCCCTGGCCCGGGTATAGTCGGTCAATGCTGCAATTGAATCGCCCATGGCTGTAGCACACTGTCCCGCAGTGTAAAAAACCTTAGCATGTCCGGGACAAGCCTGGATCAGGGAATCCAGGACTGCGTGGGCTGATTCATGCCGGCCGGAGTCCATCAGGTTTCTGGCCTGCTGCAGGCGCCGATCAATAGCGGTGGAATCACAGCCTTGCGGGACGATTGATACAAAGGGGGGTTGATTTTTCACATTACTGGCCAGGGACCCGATCACGATAGGAATACCATGGTTTTTCCCTTCAACCAGAATGTTCTGCATGTTTTTCTGGAAAACGTCCAGTGTTTTCCGATAAAGCGGGCCGTCTTTTTCGATGTGCTGGTTTCGTGCCATCCGTGCCATGAGAGTTTGATGACCGGGGGAAAATCCTGATGGACGAATCCGAGTCAACAGAGACCGAATAAGGCGATACGTCGCCAGCCGGCGCACTTTCAGCACCAGGAAAATCAGAGGGCGATTGGCACCGAACAGAGAGGATTGTGACGACCCGGTTCCCAGAGCACCGTAGAATTCATTATGCCCGGTATAGATCACCAGGGCATCAGGATTATAATCCATGCATTCCAGGGCAAAGTCGCGCACAGTGTAGCTGTTGACGGCCGTCATGCCAAGATTAATGACTTCAATTAAATTTTCAGGATACAGGATTTCCAGGCGTTGTCGCAGCATGGCCGGAAACCCACCGGCATACATATAGGGATAACCGGCGGTGGAAGAGCCGCCCAGGACAAATATTCGAATTCCGTCAGCGGGTTTTTGCTTGAGGAAAGTATCCTGGGTTCCGAAGGAACCATAGGAATTGCCGGAGAAATACCGTTTTCCTGCAATCTGGTTCACAGTGAAATACTGTGACGAATAGGGGTCGGGAATAAATAGAGCCAGATTGGTGGCTCCATCCCAGGTCAGTCTCAGGGTCAGCTCCAGACCCAGGAAAAAAAGCAGGGGAAGCAGGATAAGGAAGATTCGGAAAATAAGCGGAGGTGGAGAAGTATTCCCTGTTTGCGACGGAGATTCCATGCGGGGATATTAAAAAAAAACGGGCTCAAACGAGCCCGTTTTTTCTCAGGATTTAATTCGGTTTATTTCAGCAATGTCATTTTCTTGATCGCGCGGTGATCACCGGCTTTCAATTCATAGAAATAGACACCGCTGGGAACCGCGATACCGGCCTGGTTCAAACCATTCCAGCGTAACCCGTAAACACCCGGACGGGAGAAGGTGCGATCATAGGAGAGCACTTTTTGTCCCAGGACATTATAAACGGTAAATGTCACATCACCGGCTTCCGGTAACGTGAATTTCACTTCCGTTTCAGGGTTAAACGGATTGGGATAGTTCTGTTCCAGAACGAATTGATAGGGAACCTGCTCCGGATCGGTGCCGACCGTGAAAATATCCGGCGGTGTTTCAACCGTCAGAGGAGGATCGGTAGTCCAGGTATCCTGCGGGAAGGTAAAATATGAAGGCCATACAGGCCCGTCCGGGGACACACTGGATGGTTCAATGAATCGGCAACGGAAACGTCCGAAGGCAAAGCCACCGCCTTCTTCCAGTTCGTTGGTCGGTCCTGTAAAGTGATAGACATAGACCATCGCATAGGGTGCTTTTCCGGTGTAAGGCACGGTTACGGAATAGATTCCGTCACCGGCGGTTGTGTCACCATTCAAACCGTCGTCATTCATCCGCAAATCATCAAACGGTGTGCTTTCCGGGAAATAACCCCAAAGATGCGCCGCGATGGGATCCTTGACATAGAGCCACAAGGTGTCAGTACTGCCGTCAAAGAGCGGGGCGGCGGACATATCAACGCTGAACGTCAGGTCGATGGTATGACCTTCGGGGATGATACCTTCAAAAGGCAGGTCCATGTAATATTCCAAACCGATATTCTGCACATTGTTGGGATCGCCTTCAAATGTGTAGGGACGATTGCCGGCGCCGTAGGTCGGCGGGACTTCATAGCCCCAGTCGGCATTCCAGTCGATGTTGGGATAAGGATCTCCCAGTAATGTCAGGGATTCGGGGCTCCACTTGATGTAGTATTTATACTCATCCGGTGTGCCGGGGAAGTTCAAGATCGGCGCTGCCAGTTCATACACCGTGGTGCCGGGAATGCGGGTCATATTGATATTGGACCCGTCCGGTAGGGCGGAACTGCTCCAGCCGTTAAAGCCACCGCGAACCTGAACCGTATCGTTGCGTACTACGCTGAAGATTCCGATATCTTCATAGGCTGCCATGTCAACGGTGAAATAGACATAAGCCGTCACCGGATCTTCAGTGGAAGGTGCCATGTTATCGAAATATTTGTAGGCCAGGGTCGTGTCCTGGTGGACAGTAAATGAACGGTTATCGATGCTCTCCCAGTGGGTGGAGCCATCGCTGCCCGTCCAGACAAATTTGTATTCCTGGAGCGTTCCAGCGGAACTGTTGGGCAAGCTGATAAGACCTGACCAGTACATGCTGTCTGCTTCCTGAGTCAAATCGCTGCCTGCGGACCAACCGTTCATGCTGCCGCGCACATCCACTTGTTCGCCGTTATAGCCAAAATCGTACTGCGCTTCCATGTTGACACGGAACCAGACGTCCAGGCTATCGGTGGGAGTGTAGGGCGCCACATCATCCCAGTAGGCCAGTGGCAGAATGGTGTCAGAGGATATCGTAGCGGTGCGGTTGCTGATGCTTTCCCAGAATTCCTGCTCAGCCAGGCTGGTATAGCGGAATTTATACTCCACATCAACGCCGCCGGCGTCGCCGATAATGTCTAAGGATTTGGACCAGTAATCACCGTCGGCCATCAGAGTATCGGCCTGCGACCAACCGTTGAAGCTACCACTGACATAAAAACCGGCCACGGTGGAATCGGTTAAGCCCGATTGTGTGGCAGTATTTACGGTGAATTTGACTGTGAAGGTATCCACAGCGGCAGCCGGTGCTTCATTGTTGAACCATTTCCAGGCCAGGGTTGTATCGGCGCTGACCGTAATCATACGGTTGTCAATACTTTCCCAGTTGGTTGCTCCGTCAGAGCCGGTCCAGACAAATTTGTATCCGTAGGTGCCAGCACCCATGCTGATTTGGCCGGACCAGAAATCGGTATTGGATTCCTGGGTTAGGTTGCTGCCGGCAGACCAGCCGTTAAAGTCACCGCGGACATCAACCTGTCCGCCATCATAGCCGGCTACGCCGGACATGTTTACGCGGAACCAGACATCGGTGCTGTCGGTGTATGTCAAGGGCGAATCGGACGGACCAAAATAATGCACGACGGTCGTGTCATTGGTAGGGACGGTCAATGTCCGGTTGGGATCGCCTTCCCAGGTCAGGTTGCCCAGGTCATCTGTGTGTGTAAATTTATATTCCGCTACATCACCGGCAGTGAGAGCGATCGTTGTGGACCAATAGTCGCCACCAACATTGGTCAGCGGATTGGCATCGGACCAGCCATTCATGCTGCCGCGGATGTGAACGGTACTGGTCGAATCTGTTGCGCCGTCTCCATAGGTTGACATGTTTACGACAAACGTAACATTTGCTGCAAACAAATAGGAGGTGAAGAACAACAGAAGGACTGTTAACATTCTTTTCATGTTATGACCCCTTCGTTAAGGATTGTCCATTGTTAAGGAACAATAAAATTCCGTAACTCACATATGAGTTACGCTTAAAATCATTGAGCGAATTTACCTGCTCAAAACGTTTTTCACAAGACGTAAAACGGAGGAGTGACGGAGCGAAGAAATGGCTAAAAAATCAGCCGGATCGTCAGTTTATGAATGCTGTTTAGATGAACAAATGACTCAAAGGCATAATTGGCATCCAGTTTCATGGTGCGGTTCACCGGCAGGTACAATCCGCCGCCCAGTGTGAATTCTTCTTCGCCATCTTCCATGTACAATGATTTCATTCCTCCCCGCAGGGCGATCATATTATGGAAAAGTCCGATTTCCAGTCCGGCATTGACATATTCCGAATTATCATTAGGATGGATGCCGTCCACCGACCAGGTGATGCGAAGAGCATCGTTGTCGATGGCCTCACCGGAGAGTCCGACCCGCAACAGGAGGGGCAGATCGAATCGATCCGTGGATAAATAGGCATTTACGCTTTCGTTGTTTCCTTCGATGGGTGAAATATCCTTGTTCACCAGCAAATCTTTTCCTGAAATCTGCAATTTCTGTCCGAAATTGCTAATGCTGGAACCGAAACGAATATCCCGGAAAGGTGTGACGAAGATGGTCCCAATATCCATGGCAAAACCGCCGGAAGAACTCTGGGAAATATATTCACGGATATATTTAACATTACCACCGATACTGAAACGATCCGTCAATTTACGGGCATAGGTCACGCCTACGGCATAACTGCCGGCCCGAAAGGTTTCCCCGGTCCCTTCTTCCTGGTCATAGCGCGTTACCAGCATGGGTTCCATCGTCATGGATGTGACATTGAATCCAATCGTCCCGACGCGGGGAATGGGCATGAGATAGCCGACATAGGTAAATCCGATATCCGCCAGCCAACGGGTGTGATTGACCAGTAATTCCGACCGTTCCAGCCGGGCGGTGCCGCCGGGATTCCAGAACATGGCGGAAGCGTCGTCGGCTAGGGCCACAAAGGCCCCTCCCATTCCGATGGCCCGTGACCCGACACCGATTTTCAGGAAATTGGCCGCCGTTGTCCCTGTTTTATTGACATTCTGAGCGGCCAGAAGACTCAGGATAAACAGGATGGAGAATAATAATTTTTTCATGGTTTTACCCTACTTGATCACTGCGAATTTGCCAATGTGATTGCCCAGTATGCGACCCGTATCCGGATCCTCCGCCTCGACATGATAAACATAAACGCCGTAAGCGGCTGACAGGTTATCCTTAGTCAGTAAATCCCATTCGGCGGTTCCGTTGAAATCAACCGATCGATGCCGGATCGTCCGGACCAGTTCACCGGACACGGTGAAGATGCGGATGGTGCACACCGGGGGCAAATGATTGAAATGGATGGACCGCGGACCCCGGCCGGATGTGAATAAATTCTGTTTTTCCCAGGGGACCGACGCAATATAGGGATTGGGGACCACCCGGATCTTATCCAGTTGTTCCTTGATGAGATCTTTATCCACATGAGCCGCGGTAGTTGTGAATTCGAAAATATCGGACGACAGGAAAGGCTTGTTGATAAAGAGATGACAGGTATCACCCGGAACCGGACCATAAATTGGTTCGGTCTGCCAGGGACGAGGAAAAGACATCTTAAAGACCCAAGAGGGATGAGGTTCTCCGTTCTTTTCGCCATCAAGGAAAATGACCCAGTCCGTTTCCACCGAATCGGCATCCAGCAGGCCATTGCCACCACCGCTTTCAAAAGGTGAATAATCACCGAAGGCAAAGGGAATGGTTTCCCAGTCCACGGTCTCATCACCGGTGAGCCGGGTTCGTTTTTCCACGTGGAAATTGACATCTTTGGCCTGAAAATGGGTAAATCCGGCCTGAAAATCCGTTGCTTGGAATAACCCGGTATCCTGGGTCGTCCAGGTATAGGTCAGCCGCACAGCATCCAAAATCATGTCATCATTGATATCCAGCGACCAGGATGTGGTGGTCGTGTAGCTGTCGGCTGCGGGACCATCCGGGAAAGTGTAATAATGATGTGTGTTCGTCGTATCAGTAAGCCGTAATGAAATACCACTGGCTGTGTTACCGCCATCCTGTCCTTCGTCTGTGATTGTTAGGGTCCAGGTTCCCAGTGTCCTTTCGCCGGAAAATTCTTTCACGGTTTGGACAAAGTCGCCGGAAAAATAGCCTTCGCTCACAATGATGGTCGTCCCTTGCGGCGAGGTGAGGGTGAGGCGGCCCTCGCTGTTTTTGTCCATGATAATGCGATAATCAGCCGGTTGGGGAATCCCCACCACCGTGGAAAGACTGAATACATTCAGGACAAATTTCCACATGGAATCGGCTGACCAGTGGGATGTGTTCTGATTGAGATAGAGGAAATCCTGATTATCCAGAATTAACTGAAACCCGTCAATAACCGGCTGTTCATCGGTGATTTTCAATTTCTCACTGCAATTAATCAGAGTGTCAGCATACAGTGTGTCGGTTATATCCGCCAGGGTGAAACAGCGAGTGGTCAGGGTATCATATCCAGGACTGAAGGGGCCGCCACTCTTGGGAATGGTCGTATCCTGGAAAGTGACCCGGTAACGATGATCCTGTTTCAACTCTAAGGGATCCACAATTCTATATCCCAGGAAACTGCTGGTTGTCCCCTGAATTAGCTTCATGCTATCAATAGCTGCCGGGACAAATCCCGCCGGTGGCGGATTGGGTGTTACCACCGCGACATTGGGACCCTTTTTAATTTCGCCGGTCAGACTGTTCACCGTAATCCGACGCAATGATTCAGTGGGGGGAATATTATTCGTAATGTCGCCGCCAAAGTCATAAGCCACCACGGCATAATAATAGGTCTGTCCGTTGACCACATCTTCATCCACATAACTGTGAACCAGGCCGGTTTCATCCCCCAGCCAGTAATGGGTTCCATTCACAGCAACGGGGTGATAGCCCTCTTTTCCATCGATGAGATCCCAGCGGGCCAGCGGCGTATAGAATGTGAGATTACCCTGGGCATCGGTAATATCATAGGCATCGGCAAATTCGGGATCGGTGGCCTTATAAATCTTGTATCCTTCGAAGTCCAGACCTTCCGATCCGATTCCGTCCATGTAGGTATCAAAAGATGTTTCCGCCACTTCGTCCCAGATGAGGGTTACTTTTCCATCTCCGGCGATGGCTTTCAGGTGTGGTGTCAGGGGCGCCTTGGCAAACTGATAATCTTCGTCGTAGGTCTGCTGGGCCACTTCCTTGTTGCGCCGGGCGTCCTCCACATCTTCGCCCAGGGATACGGCCATGGAAATGCGTTTCGTGTCCCCGGCTTTCAGCGGGAACAGGGCCGACGTTACGAATAAATCATAATCCCCCGGTGGTTGTCCTCCCGGAGGTGGTTGCCAGAATTCACCCGGTTCCATGTAAAACAGCCAGAGCGCCGCATCCTGAGCCGTGGGGATTCCGCCGGCTTCGTCATAGTTTACCCGGGTCAGTCCCATCTGGTCCGATTCGGAAACATCGGTCTTGTCAATGTTCGGTTCTCCAGGACGGTTGGTGCCGGAACCGGAGGTAGGACGTCCGTCGGATTGACCGGGATCGAAAGTGGCCACATCACCGTCCAGACCTACATCATCAGCCAGGGCATTCCAGTCCAGATCATCGTCAATTCCATTATCGCGGGATTCATCGATCATTTCATCAACACCTTCATCGATACCTTCATCGATGGCGCCGTCACCGTCATTGTCGATACCGTCGGCATAGCGCAGCCCCAAATCTTCGGGACCGACATCATAGAGAATAATCTGGGTGCCCGGGACTTGGTAACGGTGGTAGATATCGTTGGCGGCTTGATCGATGATTTCCTGGGTGATACGAGGGGCCGACGTGTCGGCACCGGTGCCCATGGGATATTCCAGACTTTCATCGTTGTCGATGCCGTCGGCGAAGGCTTTCCCCAGATCGTCATCTTCCACCATGATCAAATGAATCCGGCCGTTTTGTACGGCATCATTTTCCGGCGATGGCGGCCAGCGATGCCAGTTGGCGGGATAGGGTAAGGTCGGGGAGGTAGGTGTCAGATCACTGGCAGCGGCCTGAATCATTTCCTGAGTGATGACGGGACTGTTCAATTCACCGTTTCCGTTATCATCAATACCGTCCTTAAAGGTGACGCCGGCCTGGCTACCGAAGGGAACATGGGCCATGCTTTCATCGATCAGACCATTGAAATTATCATCTTTGCCATTGGTCCGGTCTTCCGTTTCCGCCCATTCTTCCGTGACAGCCACCCCGTCAGTTTCTCCGTCGCCGTCATTGTCGATACGGTCAATATCATTGCCCGGTGTTTCCAGATAGGCCGTGGCGGCCACGCCCACCGGATCCGATCCGAAAGCGGCATTTCCGATACCGTCTTCGTCCATGCTCCAGGCAATATCAAACAGGAGATCGAAATCAGGAGTATCGTCCCCGGAATCACCGTCTCCTCCCACCAGATCGGCCAGCCAGAGACAGAAGGAAACATTGTTCAAATCCCGGGTTCCGTCATTCTTGATTTCATAGAGAATGAATACTACATCTTCCACCAGAACCTGGGACCATTCCATGACGCGTACACCGGACAGAACGCCCATGCCCCGCCGTGAAATATCGGTGGAATCGGGTAAATAGGTATAGCCGCGGAGGAAATTATTGTCGTCGGATACCTTGAAATAGATTTCCTGGTCGGCGTTAAACTGGTTTTTGCCGAAAAAACCGTTCCAGCTCCCGGCCCAGCCGGGATCGGTTTCATCTTCTTCCTTATCGGGCCAAAAGAGGGGCCATGAATCCGGTTCATCACTTTTGGCAATACCATCGGAATTGGGATTCAAATATTCGGGTACCGGTTCAAACATCATGGAGTTGCCCTGGTTATCGGTGCGACCCAGGGGAACGGTGACAAATGCTACCCGGCCGTCCCAGACGCCGTTGCCATTCACATCTTCGTAAGGTTCTCCTTCGTCATACCATTGATTATCATTCAAATCGGTGTATGGTTCCTTTTCTTCCACTTCCACTTGTGAACCAACGAAAAGTCCGGTGAGAGCAATATAATGTTTCCCGGAGTTGATAGGCCACTCATATGGGATTTCACCGGGGTTAGCCCCGGTCCGGCCCGTCAACCCGAAATTGAAGATGGAGGTTCGGACTTTATTGCCATCGATGTCGGTTTGTCGGCGGAAATTAGGATTACCTCGTTCCGGGGAAGGAACATGCTGTCCCAGACCAACGGAACAGAGCAGGAGAGTGAGGAGGAGATAACCAGTTCTGTAATGTTTCATAAATAGGCTCTTAGAAATTGATTTTGATTCCAATTTGGACTTGCCGGGGTGCGCTGAACCATTCAGGATGCGTGTAATATTCGGTAATGGTATTAGGACGATTTTCACTGTCGGTTCCCTGGATGTTATAGGTTTCTTTGGCGGTCCCCGTATCGGACCAGACCGTCAGTTCATTGCGCCGGTCTAGGACATTAAAGATTTTTACAAAAACGGTACTTTCTACTACTTGGAGCGGAAGCTGGTACTGGAAATTTAGGTCCAGGTTGTATGTAATGGGTTTGCGGCGGCTGTTGCGGGGTAAATCCGTGGACACATTGATGCCCTGGGTCGTTGCAACGTTTTGGGTTGGTGTGTAGGGATAACCGCTTCCAAATTGTCCCAGGAAGCTGAGACTCCAGGACCGACCGCCCAGAAAAAGGGCTCCATTCAGGGTGTGGGTCTGGTCCCAATCCAGGGGAAGAATGGCCCGTACCGGTTCACTGTTATTCTGAATGGCGCCGAATTCTTCATCAGGATTGGAATTGGAACCTTCCGCGACCTGGAAAGTGTAGTTCAAACTGAAACCATAGAATCTGGAAAATCGTTTTTCCAGATTCAGCGTTATGCCCCGTACATTGGAATAGTCCTTATTAATGTAGGTAAAGTACGATGCGCCGCCGCCCATATCGATGGGAATACCGGTTGAGACCCAGTCCCGCACGTCACGGTAATACCCGGTGATATCCATGGTGAGACCCAACCCCAACTCCTGCTGCAACCCGATTTCATACATGACTGTTTTTTGCGGACTGAGATCGGGGTTGCCGAAGACACCGAATTTTCCGCTCTCTTCAGCCAGTTTAATGCCCGGATCCTTGTACAGGTTTTCAAAGGACGGTATCTGGAAGAAATGTCCGAAGGAAAAGTGAATCACACCTTTATCTGTAATAGGATAGGCCACGCCGAACCGGGGACTTAACTGTTGTTTCACCGATGTCTGTTTCCACCATCCGGTGCGGGTGCGCAGGTCGGCTCCGGAATCGGGGAGGACGCCGGCATAATAATCGGCGTAATCCGCCCAGTGAATATTCTTCCGTTCCCGGATTGTCAGGGAATCCAGCGTCGCATTGCGGGGATTGCCCATGTAGGGTTCCGCCGGGTTGGTCGGCGTGACACCGTTGGCATCGAACCAGTCCCAGCGCAAACCAAGATTGATGATGACATTCTTGAATTCGATCTTATCCTGAATATAGGCCGACATTTCCTGCGGTTTTTCATAATAGAAGCCGCGTCCGAACTGAATATACTTATTGTAATAATCCACGAAAGACCGGGCGTCATTCCGTGACGAAAACGTATAGACCGTATCAGCAGAGGCAAATTGATTCCATTCCCAGCCGAAATATTTTCCTGTGACGGTGTCCAGTACCGTCCAGGCGTCGCCGATTTGATCAATGCTGAAGCTTCCCGGAGCCCGGACGGTAAAGACAGTATCGGATAAATTGCCGTCTTCCAGGCTGTAGCTATTCAGAATCAGATCGTGTTCCCGGTATTCAAAACCCAGCTTGATCTGGTGGGTTGAATTGAGTTGACTGGTTATGTCGATTTTGGCTACACCGGTGGTTGTGGAGCGGCTGAAGCGACTCATATCCACACCCCAGATTTTAAAGGTATTAATATCCAATACTAATGATTGGTGGAAGAAATAGTAGGGGTCTACGTAGCGGGGGTCGTTGGGATCCTTGAAGGCATAATGGTGATATTTTTTGGCAAAGCGGGAAATATCGATGGTATAAAAAGTGCGGGAAGATGGGGAATGGGTAAAACTGAGTTTCTGATTGACCCCCTCATTAAAGCGATGGAGTTCCCCTTCCGGTGAATACTGAGAATTGTGATTATAATCCTGATACGTTTCATTGCTGGTAATCAGATTGTACCGCAATTTCATGGTATTAGTGAGGCGTAGGGTGAGTTTGGTATTGAAATTCGACTTTTCTCTGGTATTCATGGGAACGACTTCGGGATTAAACTCTTCCAGTTGTCCGTAGGCGTTCAGAGGCAACTGTAGCCGGCCCCATCTATCGAAGATTTTCCAGCCGTACAGCCAACCCTTCTGACGGTTCACCCGTCCGTAGGCATAGAAGGTTAGACGATTTTTCAGCAATGGAACGGGTCCACTAAGACTGGCTTCCAGGTTCTGGTCATCGGCGAAACTGAATTCATCCTTTCCTTTTAACAAATCGTCATTCGTGGTGTATTGGGCGTTGTAAGCAGAGACATAGCCGTCAAATTTCTGTCCGCCGTCCTTCGTGACCAGATTGATGATACCGGACATGGCCTGACCGTATTCGGCGTTAAATGTTCCGCTGATCACCTGGAGTTCCTGAATGGCATCGTTATCCACGGCTACGGACAAGCCGCCATCATAGGCGTCGGTAACGGATACGCCATCCACCCAATAGGCCACTTCTCGGGCCCGGCCGCCGCGAATATGGATACCGCCGCCAGCATCCTTGGTGACTCCGGCCTGGGCATTGATTACATCCCAGATTTCGTTCACCGGCATGGCATCAAGTTGGTCCGAAGACACGCGCGTTTCTGAGGATGTGAGATCCATCTGGATGTTGGGCCGTTCCGCCGTAACGGTTACTTCATCGCCTTCCAGAATTTGAATGGGAAGGGAAAAATCCACGCGGGTGGTCAGGTCAATATTGATTTGAACACCGGTGACAGTTTTAGGTGTGTAACCGATCATCATAGCCTTGATGTCATATGCTCCGGGGGGAAGATTCAGAATGAAATATTCACCATTCATGTCAGTAGCGGCACCGAAATTGGTTCCGACTACGATAATATTGCAGCCGGGCAAAGGTTCACCAGATTCGGCATCGGTGACGTGTCCAGTCAGTTTACCGGTTGTTCCCGCCAGCACCAGTCCGGCGGTCAGAATCCATGGGAATAAAAAGTGTTTAACCATTGTGTTTCTCATTTTTTGGCAGCGTGTCCAGAGTAAAAGTTTTGATTTGCAGACTGTCCATGCAATAAGGATAGCGTTTCCGCAGGCTGTCCCGGAAGGAGATATATCGCGACCGGTTATCGGTCAGGTCCTCCTGCGGCAGCGGTGCGGTGACGTCGGCGATAATATTTTTGATAATTCTGGCGTGTTTTGCCTGCCGAATATCCTGTTGTACTTCCGGGTCCCGATCCAGTCCCAAGGTCCGGGCTCGTTCCAGCAGGGCTTCCCGTGCCACCAACCCGAACAGGGCCTTTTCCAATTGCTCCGGCGAATGAAGCAGACGAGCCTGACGCGGGGATAATTCCTGCAGCAATTCCAGGGCGTCGGCCACGGAATAGGTTTTGTCAGCAGCACCAAGGGTCAGACACGGATCGTCGCCCCCGGGAAGTGTGATTTCGGCATTGGTGGAGGCGATATTTTCCCAGTGCGTGAAAAGCTGTTTCCGACCCTTCGGATGAAAAACAGGATCAAGAGCTGCCAGGGTTTCATCGGTATATTGGCGAACCAGCGGTCGTTTTTTATGGCTCCGGGCAATGCGTGTCAGACGTTTGCGTTTCTGCTGAAAATCCGATTCAATCAAAAAGGGATCCACTTCCCGTTCAATGATGCGGATGATGCTGTAGCCGTATTCGGTCTGGACTGGCTGGGATATTTCGCCGTCGATCAGGGTGAAGGCCACCACTTCAAAGGCCGGATCCATGTCTCCCAGAACGATGAAGCCCAGATCACCGCCATTGTTGGCCAGGGTGGAATCGGCGAATAGTTCCCGGGCCAGTTCATTCCAGTCCCCGCCCTCCGCCAGACGACGGGCAACTGCCTGGGCCTGTTCTTCCGTGCGGCAAAACAAATGCTGTACATGAAGCCGATATTGCGACCATACGAAGAGGCGTTGTAATTCGGCTTCGGTAGGTGCCAGCTCCGGTTCCAGTTCCACGGCATACAACCGGTTCAGGAGAATCTGATCGGCAATGCGGTCCAGCTCCGTTCTGATGGCCGGTTGGTCGGTATAATGGATATCATCGGCATAGGAAAGAATTGCCAGCTCATCCAGCAGACCATTACTGAAATTATAGCGAAACTGTAAATTATCATTCAGATGGGTGACGTCCAGAAATGCCCGGTAGCGATCCTGGAATTCCGGTAAGGCCACGGACCGTTGACCGAAGGTCAGCACGGGTTCGGGCCCGGACTGTTGACAGGCCGTCACCAGCAAGACGCTAGCGAGCAAGATAGAATTGAAAGGACTTGCCATCGATGGAAGTTGAATGTCCCGGAACGGGATAAATGAGTTCCCAGCGGGAACGACCGCCGGGGAACAGGGTTCGGGGTAATCTTTTCGTGCGGGTATATTGGTTGAAAACGGCCAGTATTGTTTCATCCTCCGATTGTCGCCGGAAGGCAAACAATCCTTTTTTGTCATCGGTAAATACCGTGGCATAGGTACCGCGCCGCAAAGCAGGGTGTTTCTGGCGGAGGGCGATCAAATCCTGATAAAACTGAAACATGGTACTGTCGAAGGCCACCGTATCGACCGGCCGCGTATAGGTGCAGTCGTCACGATAATCGCAGGGATGAGCAACTTCCGAGTCGTAGGAAAATTCGGGCCAGAGCATCGGTTTGCGACAATCGGGATCATCGGCGCCCCACATGCCTGCTTCATCGCCATAATAAATAAACGGAGCCCCCAGATAGGCAAATTGAAAAGCAATGATGGCTTTTTGCACCTGGTGTTCGGTGGCGTTCGGTTTGCGAATATCGAACTCCAGATTGTATTGTAGATTGTTAGCATGATCCATCCAGCGATCGGGATTGACAACGGAGGAGGCCAGCCGCTCCATGTCATGGCTATCAAATAGATTTTGCAGGACGTAGGCGGTTTCCGGGGGATAATCGGTACGGACCTCGGCCAGCATCAGATCCAGACGGGACGGTGATACAGCCAGTTTTTCATCAATAAAGAACTGGAACATGGCATTGCCGAAGCGATAATTCATGACAGCATCCAACCGATCGTCGGACAACCAGGGAGCGGCATTGAATTGTTTGTTGTTCCAGTAATCTTCCCACCAGATTTCACCGGTGATATAGGCTTGGGGATTATGTTGGCGAACCCAGGAACCGAAGCGGTCCCAGAATTTGATTTGAATCCGTTCCGCTACATCCAGCCGCCAGCCATCCACACCATCATCGGGATTGCCGTCTCCATTAGGGTCCATCCAGCGGGCGACTACGGCTTCCAAGTGGTTTCGCACCGGTTCCACCGGGCCGTATTCGTCCTGCCGGAAAGCGGGGAGGTCGGCCACATAGCCGGTGTATCGCAAGGGCGGCCGGTCCTCCTTCTGATAGAGTTCCGGCAAGGTCTGATAGTCGTTCAGATGGGAAAGATCCGACAAACCGGATCCTTCGATACCGAACCAGGTATAGTAGGGACTGTCGGTCCCACGGTTGATCACATCCTGAAAAGCCCAAAAAGTAAGTCCCACATGATTAAATACACCGTCAATAATTATGTGCATATTGCGATCATGGATATCCCGAATCAGTTGTAAGAAAAGTTTGTCGGCTGCAGTCCACTGCCAGGTTGAAGGGTCGGCCGGGTCTTCCTCCGCCATGAGACTGGCATCGCCTTCCGGATCGGGTCCAAAATGGCGATCAATATGATGATAATAGGAGGCGCCATATTTATGGCTGGAAGGGGAGTCGAAGACAGGATTGAGATAAATTGCATTTATACCTAATTCCTGCAGGTAATCCAGCTTGTCGATGATGCCCTGGATATCGCCGCCGTAACGACGGATCTGGAATTGGTAATTGTAGAGTTGGCCATTGGCCTTTTCCCACGGTTGATATTCGTACCAATCGGACGTCCAGGGACTGACCTGCCATTCCGTCTGCACGTCCCAGGGCCAGGTACCGATGAGGCTTTCGATCGTGGGGTCGTTGGACGGATCGCCGTTGTAGAAACGTTCGGGGAAAATCTGGTACCAGATGGCATCCCGGGCCCAGTCCGGCGGTGAATCAGAGAACAATAATGCAGCCGTAAAAATTGGGATGGTGAACGCGATTTGTATTATTCTCATGACTATTATAATTATATTGTGTTAATTTTAGTGACTCACAAGTGAGTTACGAGAGGTGAATATTAGTATTTTTAAACGCATAACCCAAGGGATAATTCTTCAAATCAGGAAGCATATCCAGGAGGACATCAGGCGATGAATAGTACCCAGGAGCGCACCATTATTGAAATTTTGAAGGAGTTCGGTTTATCTTCCAATGGGAGCAAGGCTTACCTGACCTTGTTAAAGCATTCCCCGGCCACCGGCTATGAAATCAGTACCCAGTCGGGGATTCCCCGTTCAGCCATATATTCCGTTCTCACGCGACTGGAAGGCATGGGAATTGCGAGTTCCATCGGTGATTCTCCCAAGCGCTATGTTCCCCTGACCGTCTCCTCCCTGATTGAATATTTCACCCATTTGCATAGTGACCGGGTTCAGGAACTGACCACGGCTTTCCAGGATCTGGACACAGAGGACGAAGCCTTTGATTTCTGGCATATCAAGGGATATCGGAATGTCATTCTGAAAATGCGGGAAGTGATCAAGAATGCATCGGAAAAAGTATTTCTGAGTGCCTGGGCCCGGGAAATCAAGGCGATGGAAAAGGAATTGACGGAGGCGGAAAACAAAGGAGTAGATATTACCTTGTTTTCGTTCTGTAAACTGTCCCGGGAATTCGGGTCCACGGTTTCCTACGGACTCAATGAACAGGACTTAAGTAAAATCTGGCGTCCCAAAGTCATTCTGGTGGCGGACCAGAAAGTGACGGTCATGGGCTCGGCCATTGTTAATAAAAACAGCCGAGCCATCTGGACCCAGAACCAGGCCATCACGGAAATTGCAATGAACCATATCATTCTGGATATTACCCTGGCCGGCCAGCGCCTGGGATTCGATCCCAACCCGGTGGTTCAGCGAATCTTAAAACGACCAGATCTGGAATTGGACCGCCTGTTGGAGCAATCTGGGCATTAGAGGCGGGACCGGAACAAATCGGCCCGAAACTGTCCCCGGGACGTGAAGAATTGCTTATAGCTGAAGCCCAGGACCAAGACGTCCATCAAGGCGGCGGTGGTGACCCACATATACATGATCATGATCTGATAACGAACAGCCACTAACGGATCTATCCCGGCCAGAATTTGCCCCGTCATCACGCCGGGGAGCTGAACCAGTCCTACCATCATCATGGAATTAATCGTTGGTAGCAAGGCCGCTTTGACGGCCGCCCGAAAGGATGGTTCCACTACAGCCCGTACAGGGGCGCCCAGTGACAACATCATTTCAATTTCATCTTCCCGGTGTTCCAATTCGGACACGAAGCGATTGACCGATAATGTGGCAGAATTGAGAGCATTGCCGATAATCATGCCGGCAATGGGGATCATGGCATAGGGGTAATACCAGGGTTCAGTTTTCAGAATCAGTTTCAGGATGGTTCCAAGGACCAGAGTCAGGGTAATGGTCATGGATGCGAAAAGAATGGGAAAGGCGGCTTTCAGAGGGAATTCCCGCACCCGCCGATAGCCTTCATAGCTGGCAATCAAAGTCATGGACAGGATCAGCCCTACCATGAACCAGACACTGTCCTGATGAAAAAACCAGGTTAGGATATATCCCATGGCTGTGAGTTGAACAAAGGTCCGCAGGGTCCCAATGAGTAAGGTGCGGGTCAGTCCGATTTTCCAGTAGCGCAAAATCATGATTGTGGCCAGCACGAAGACCAGAGAAATGAGAATGTCGATCCAAGTCAGGTGATAAAAATTATTGTGGATGGTGTCCATGGTTCAGGATGATGGTGGGTTGGTTATCCGGCCCCGGTCCAGGTAGACAGTGTCGTCCACCAGCGACCGGATCAATTCTGGATGATGAGATACAATAACGAGGGAGAGTTGCTTGTCCCTGGTGAGTTCAGATACGGTTTTCAGGATGCGCCGGGCCAGGGGTGGATCAAGCTGGGCCGTGGGTTCATCCAACAACAGGACCTCCGGTTGGTTGAGCAATCCCCGGGCCAGAGCCAACCGCTGTTGTTCACCACCGGACAGAGAGCGGACATCCTTATCGAGGGACTGATCAAATAAGCCCACCTGATCCAGGGTGGTCTGTAAGGTGGTCTCATCCCGCTGAAAACGGGTATCCCAGCCGGCTGCCAGCAGGAGATTATCACGAATGGTGCCTTTGATAAACACAGCTTTTTGCTGAATGAGACAAATCTTTTTCCGTGCCAGAAAGGGATTGTAGCTGGACAGTGGTTTTCCTCGGAAATACACGGTTCCTCTGGTGGGACTGAGCAGTCCGTTCATGAGACGCAACAGGGTGGACTTCCCTGATCCGGAGGGACCGGTAATGCCCAGACGGGAACGGGCCCTAAGGGTTAGGCTGATATTTTCCAGGATGGAGTTGGAACAACTTCTGAAGTTAACTCCGTCCAAGAGAATCTGATTTTCCCATTCCATTACAGGGGGAAATTATTCAGAAATCGGGATATTTCCTGCAAAATCCTTGACCGGAAGACAACGGGCATTCCTCTTCGGTTCCGCCTCCGGATAACAAGGGTGTGACCGCAAACATGCGGAACGAATTATCCTGCCATGATGTACAGTATGATTGTAATTTTCATGTCTTTATTTAAACGAAAAACAACCTATTGACGAAAGGAAAGATTGTGACACCTGAATTAATTGTACCTCACGGAGGCGCATTGACAAACCTAATGGTCTCCGAAGAACGAGCCGAAGAATTGAAAAAAGAAAGTCTACATTATACGTCATGGACACTGAATGACCGGCAAGTATGTGATCTGGAATTGATCCTGAACGGCGGATTTTCACCGCTGAAAGGATTCATGAATAAAGCCGACTATGAAGGCGTGGTCGATCATATGCGATTGTCCAATAACGTATTGTGGTCCATGCCCATCACGCTGGATATTACCGAAGCGGTGGCCGAAAACCTAAACCCTGGCGACAAACTGGTATTGCGGGATAAGGAAGGGTTCGCCCTGGCTGTGATGACCGTGGAAGACTTGTGGACACCGGACCGGGACCGGGAAGCTGAAAAAGTTTTCGGATCAACGGATGATTTACATCCGGCCGTGAATTATTTACTGCATTATTCCAACCCGGTGTATGCCGGAGGACCCGTGGAAGGTCTTGCTCTGCCTAAGCATTATGATTATCAATTATTGCGCCATACACCGGCCGAATTGCGGGAACAGTTTAGCAAACACGGCTGGGATAAGGTGGTTGCCTTTCAGACCCGGAATCCCATGCACCGGGCTCATGTTGAATTGACCATCAGGGCCGCCCGGGATCTGAACGCCAATGTTCTGATTCATCCCGTGGTCGGACTGACGAAGCCTGGCGATGTGAACCATTACACGCGGGTCCGTTGCTATGAAAAAGTCCTGGATAAGTATCCCACGGGCACGGCCAGTCTGAGTCTGTTGCCGCTGGCCATGCGTATGGGCGGTCCACGGGAAGCATTGTGGCATGCCATTATCCGGAAAAATTATGGCTGCAATTACCTGATTGTGGGGCGCGACCATGCCGGTCCCGGCCATGACAGCCAGGGTAATCCCTTCTATGGACCCTATGATGCCCAGGATCTATTGCGGGAGCATGAGGAAGAATTAGGTATCAAAATGGTACCTTTCAAGTTAATGGTTTATGTTGAAGACCGGGCCGAATACCGGGCCATTGATGAGGTTCCGGAAGGAGCGCGGACCCTGAGTATTTCAGGGACCGAACTTCGTCGTCGCCTGGATAAGGGTTTGGATATTCCTGAATGGTTCAGTTATCCGGAAGTGGTGGCGGAACTACGCCGGGCCCAGCCTCCGCTGAATAAACGTGGTTTCACCGTTTTCTTTACCGGACTAAGCGGCAGCGGAAAATCGACCATTGCCAATGGCTTGATGGTTAAACTACTGGAAGACGGCCGGCGGCCGGTTACCCTTCTGGACGGTGATATTGTACGTACCCATTTATCCAGCGAATTGGGATTTTCCAAGGAACATCGCTCCCTGAACATTCGTCGGATCGGGTTCGTGGCCAGTGAGATTACAAAGAACGGCGGAATTGCCGTTTGCGCTCCCATTGCCCCTTATCGCGAGGATCGTCGTTTTAACCGGGAACTCATTTCAGCGGTAGGCGGCTATATTGAAGTATTCGTGGATACGCCGCTGGCGGTGTGCGAAGCGCGGGACGTGAAAGGTCTCTATGCCAAGGCTCGCCAAGGGATTATCAAGGAATTCACGGGAATTTCCGATCCCTACGAGGCTCCGGAAAATGCGGAAATTGTAATCAACTCATCTACGACGGAACCGGAAGTCCTGGTCCAGGAAATCCTGCTGAAAATCGAACAATTAGGTTATTTATAATGTAATGAAACGACCGGGCTTTATACCCGGTCGTCTTATTATTCCGCGCCGAAGTTGGCGATTTTGCGCAGCAGATCAAAGGTGAACAAGCCGTCATCATGGCCGTCCTGCCAAATCGGCTGAAGGGCATAATGTCCTACTGGTTTCAACCGGATTAGTCGGTAACTGTCTTCCTTTAATGTTCGCGCCGGACCGATGTAGATATTTCCCAGGACGTCGGTTTCACCGGCACAGTGGGCGCAGGGACAATTATCCCGTAATGCTTTCAGTGCAATGATACTTTCAGTCCCGTCGCTCCATGCAATGAGGAGGCTATCATTAACAATTTCGAGCTGCTCAATTTTCGGATTATTTGTAGAATTCATGTTGTGAAAATATGCAGATCTGAAAATTATTGACGATATAAAAATATCATGTCGGTAGTATTAATCCCAAACAACATCGTATCTGCGATGGCCTATCATTTGTCACTTATTCCAATAAAAATCAGAAAAAGCCAGCAATAATCAACCCAAGTATACCCCAATAATTTTACATAGATACTGTTTTGAAAATCATCATTCCTATTAGTGATAACAACAAATATTATATTCTAACCCATTGTGTATATTGATTTACAGAATATAAGAATTCAGGCACTAGTTCCATTTGTTAAATCAATGGTGATATATCCATTTATAACTTGAAGAAGGTTTGTAAGATCTTAATCTAAATCAATATATGCAAGGGTTTAGTATAAGACAAAAGTATATTAATATCATCATATAGGTATTATTGTGTTTTCAATAACGACAAATTGTAGTAAATTAAGTTAACAGATTGTTTCACAAACTAAAAAGTAACACTGATAGTATCGGATAACATTAAGATAGAGGGCATTACACGAGATACAAGAACATCAAGAGAACACGCTCCATCTTTTGTCAGTGTAGAGAAGGAGTAAAATGATCGTATATAGGTCCCATTTTCAAGTTTGTATACTATTTTTATTTATTACCTACGGTTTAGGCAAAGAACCAAACATCACCCAACCCATCCAGTTTAATCACAAATATCATATTGAAGAGGTTGAATTAGAATGTTACGATTGTCATTTGATGGTTGAAAAGCATCGACGCGCCACGATACCCAATATAGATGTATGCTCTGATTGCCATGATGATTTGGATACAGATATCGAAGAGGCACAGAAAGTCGCTGACTATATTGCAGAAGGAAAGCCGATTCCCTGGACTCAGGTTCATCGAGTCGTGGATCATGCCTACTTTTCACACCAGCGTCATGTAACACTCGGAGAAATAGATTGTTCAACCTGTCATGGGAATGTTCAGGAACGTGAAGTGCCGTTTACTAAACCGCACAAAGAGATGACAATGGACTGGTGCAAGAGCTGTCATGAGGAAAATTTAATAACAATTGATTGCAATTCCTGTCACCGTTAATTCAAATTGAGCAAGACAAAGGAGTCTTATCGTGGAAATTAACCGCCGTGAATTTTTAAAACTACTCGGTATAACAGGTACCGCGACGGTAGCAGGTTTGGGAACGGCACACCTATTACTTGATATTCCGGAAAAAGTATTTAATCGCATTCATACCGGATCGTTGCTGGAATCATGGAAGACCAGTTTATGCACGAAATGTTCAGGTGGATGTGGTATTCGTATCAGACTGATTGATAATATCCCTGTCAATATTACCGGTAACCCAGACTACCCGATCAATCGTGGTGCGATTTGTCCGTTGGCTGCTTCAGGAATTGAAACCATATTTCATCCGGATAGAATAAAACAACCTTTGAAACAAACCGGTAGTCGCGGTTCTGACGAATGGGTGGGTATATCATGGGAAGAGGCTACCGATATACTTACGAATCGTCTTCAGCAATTGATGATAAACAACACAATGGAAAAGCTGGCGTTGATTACCGATGACGGATACAGTTTGTCATCAAACCTGATCCAAAAAATTTTTAAAACAATGGGATGTTCCAACGTGATGTATTCAGGTTATCATCCAAGTTATAATCTGGCGGCCGGCCTGGCTCACGGTGAGACAATATCACCAACGTACGATTTTACCAACACGGATTTTATTTTAAATTTCGATTTTGATGCCTTGGATGAGCCGCTGGCTCCTGTGTATTTCAATCATATCTATGGCAACTCCCAAGCAAAAATAATCCATCTTAGTTCATACCAGTCCCGGACAGCGGTAAAATCGACAGAATGGCATCCGATCAAGGTGGGTACCGGGGGAGCTCTTGCACTGGGGATAGCCAATGTTATAGTCCGCGATGGAACCTACGATTCTACCTTTATACGCAATCACAGTTTTGGTTTTGATGACTGGACAGATAATAACGGTCAGTCTCATCTGGGATTTAAACAATTTGTTCTTTCAGAATATTCACCGGAAAAAGTGTCTGATATTACCGGTTTGGCAAGTGAAATCATTATTGATTTGGCACGTCAATTTGCTCTTTCAAAACGAGGTTTGGCAATCGGAGGGGGACAATTATCTGAAAGCACAAATGGCGTTTATAGTCAATATGCAGTATATTGTTTAAACGCCCTTAAAGGTAATATAAATAAAAAAGGTGGAATCCGTTTCCCCGAACTGAGCCATTTCCCGGATAATGGTCATTTAGAGTTGATTGATAATGAAAAGAATATCGCAAGGGCTGAAAATACGTTTGAACATTTATTATCGAAAACAGAGGCCGGCGAAGATGTCATTGATACATTGTTTATACAACAGTCTGATCCCGTATCCATGGGGAAAAGGCTTCACCGGATCAAAAGATTTATTAATAACATTCCCTTTGTTGTCTATGTTGGGTCATTCAAAAACGAAAGCGCCCTTCAGGCCGATCTGATTTTACCTGAACCGGGGGATCTTGAAAGGTGGAATGCCAGTTTTTCAGTGCCAACTGTCGACTTCCCCCATTTTGTTGTTCAACAACCGGTCATGGAACGAGTCGATGATACGCGACCTTTTGTTGATACCCTATTAAAGATTGGAAAATCCCTCAATCAGACCATGAAGAAAAAGTTACCATGGAATGATGAACTTGATTATATCAAATATTTTGCCCAGGCGATCTACAATTCCGGAAATGGTGTAATCGTATCGGAGATCGCCGATTACTCTTGGGTCGAATATCTAAAAGAACGCGGATGGCAACCCATGAAACATTCGTCATTTTACGAATTCTGGAATCTACTCCTGGAAAATGGGGGCTGGTGGGATCCAGGGTACGATCTAAGGGAAACCGGGTTGCTTTTCAATAATGAATCAGGAAAGTTTGAATTTTATTCATCCTTCCTGGAAAATGCATTCCAGCAGAGATTGCAGGCGCCTGGCTCACATGGTAAGGTTTTTAGTGAATTGTTAAACGAACTTCATATCGAAGCCCGTGGTGATTATGTCTATTTACCCCACTATGAAAAACCGGTTAGCCATAATATAAATTTCCCTGTTCAGCTGATTCCGTTCTGGTTAATCGGTAACTGGGATCAGAGTGGAGCTGAATTGAGGCTAGTTCAGGAAATGTCCGGATTACATTCCAGGGAATATTGGCGACTCTGGGCTGAGCTGAATCCAGAAACGGCAAAGCTATATGATATTGCTGAAGATGATATGATTGACATTACTACGGATAATCGATCATTAACGGTAAAGGTAAAAATCAGGCCGACGGTTATGCCGGATTCAGTGGTATTACCGCTCGGGCGATTTTTTGGGAATAAAAAGGAAAACATCTACGAATTATTTTCGGAGGATATGGATGAATTAAGCGGGTTTCCTTCGTTGTATTCCACACGCGTCAGAATTCGGAAATCAACTCGTGAAAGTCAAGTATAATCAATAGGAGTAACCGTTTATGCAAAAATGGGGCATGGTGATAGACTTACAGAAGTGCACAGGTTGCGGGAGTTGTGCGTCAGCTTGTAAAACAGAGAATAATGTGGCTATGGTAGGACCCGAGGAATCAGCCAAAGGACGAACAATGTTATGGATGGATATGCTGACAACCATTGAAGGTGAATATCCCCACGCCAAAGTTCGATATCTTCCCCGACCCTGTTTTCAGTGTGACAATCCACCTTGCATAAAGGTTTGTCCGGTTCGCGCCACCTACAAGACGGATGATGGAATAGTTGCGCAAATATTTCCCCAATGCATTGGATGTCGATACTGTATGGCAGCGTGTCCATATACGGTAAAATCATTTAACTGGAACAGACCAGTCTGGCCGGATGATATGAACCGTTCACTGAATCCGGATGTTTCAGTTCGCCCTGACGGAGTGGTTGAAAAATGTACATTCTGTGGTCATCGCCTGCAGAAAGCAAAAGAACAAGCCGCACTGGAGGGAAGGGACGTCCACGAGAGTGATTATATTCCGGCATGCGTCGAATCCTGCCCAACGGACGCGATCAGTTTCGGAGATTTGAATGATCAAGAAAGTCGGGTTTCCAGACTGAAACATAGCTCCAGAGCATTTCGAGTTTTTGAAGAATTGGGTACGGAGCCCAAAGTGTTTTATTTATCTGAAACGGAGTAATTGGATGACGAATCAGAATAAGGGCGCAGACCTGGATAAAGATATATTTCGTTCAATAGAAGAAACGGGGCCGGCATTCTATTGGATGTACGGTATTTTGCTGTTCCTTTTATTTTTTGCTTTATACGCATTTATCAACCAAGTCAGGTTCGGTTTGGGAGTAACCGGTATGGCACAACCGGTTTCCTGGGGATTTTACATAATAAATTTTGTGTTTTTCATTGGCATCAGCCATGCGGGAACGCTGATTTCGGCGATACTTCGATTATCCAAAGCAGAGTGGCGTAGACCAATAACGCGCATGGCGGAGGTGATTACGGCCATCGTATTGGCTATAGGCGGTTTGCATCCTATCTTAGATCTGGGACAACCGGGCCGCCTGTGGAATCTGGTGACCAACGGACGTCTCCAGTCACCGTTGTTGTGGGATGTTACAAGTATTACAGCCTACTTCACTGCCAGTACGGTTTATCTTTACCTACCGATGATTCCAGATATTGCAATCCTGCGTGATCGGGGCGTGAGGCCGCGCTGGCTTTATCAATTTTTATCCTGGGGCTGGCAGGGGACAGAAAAACAGCATAAAATACTCAATCGTGCTATAAATATTTTAATGGTTATGGTCATACCCATTGCCATATCTGTACACACCGTAATATCCTATATATTTGCAATGACCATCCAGCCGGGGTGGCATAGCACAATATTCGGCCCCTATTTTGTGGTTGGAGCTATTTTTTCTGGAATCGCAGCCCTGTTGATGGTAATGATAATTTTTCGGAAAGTATACCGACTGGAAAAATATCTCAAATATATTCACTTTAATTATCTCTCTTCACTATTGCTGGTAATGTCATTGCTCTGGTTCTATTTTACATTTTCCGAATACCTTACAACCTTTTACGGTAATGAACCGGATGAAATGAGAGTCTTTTTTTACAAGTTTACTGGTGCTTATGCACCCTATTTCTGGACCATGGTCATATGCAATTTCCTGATTCCGGTCATTATTTTGAGTAATAAAAAAACAAAAACAATCTCAGGAATTTTTATTGCTTCAGCAGCGGTAACTATTGGTATGTGGCTGGAACGATTGAATATTGTTGTACCGTCATTATCCAATCCCAGATTGGAATATCCGACGGGAATATATATTCCATCATTGACGGAATGGGCATTATTTGGAGGCGGTGTTGCAGCCTTTATGCTGGGATTCATGCTCTTCGCGAAGTTTTTCCCATTGATTTCAATCTGGGAAATCAGGGAGGGACGCGAAACGAGCGTTAAGGAAACTGCGAAACGCCTACAATCCTATCTGCCAGACGATACTCCTAACAATCTTGAAGAACTGATTCAACCGGCGACAGGAGAAAAAGCATGAAGGATAAAACCGTTTTCATTCTACAAGTTGCATCCATCAGCCTTATCTGGATTTTTGTGTTTTCGGTTAATACCTGGATTGCAAGCCTTTTATTTGTTGCACACCGCCTGAACGATGCAATTAATGCCTCTGTAGCAATAGGTTTATTGGCAATACCACTTTTTTTTACGATTGCTACAATCCTAACATATGTTTTTGTTGGTCTGCAAAGAAATAAGCCGGCAGAAAAATCGTGATCGAGGCAACGAGTTCAAACCTGGGGAAATTCATGAGTATTATACATCAAAGTAAATCCGACTGGCTTTTCACCATGGTAAAAATCACAGTCCGCATGGCGAGGATACTTCCAATATCTTTGGTATTATTTTTAACGACATCGGACGTGGGATATGGCCAGGAGGAATTACCAACCAACCCGTTGCAGGGTCGGTATGTCTTTGAACAAAAAGGGTGCGTCAAATGTCACATGCCCGATGGAGCAGGACCGGATCTGATGGAAAATGAATATTATGGTTCCGCCCTGGATCTGGCAAGTACAATGTGGAATCATTTACCCAGAATGATGCTCGAAATAAAGGATCAAGGTTTATCTTTTCCTAATTTTACTTCCAATGAATTTTCGGATTTGTTAACCTATATATTTTACCTTAGATACCTCGGCAAACCGGGAAAACCGGAAGCGGGAGCCACAATATTTTCCCAAAAAGGGTGCGCCAGATGTCATACTTTGGCCGGTCAGGGGGGCAACCGGGGTCCGGCCCTAGACACCTTAAGTCAATTTGTTTCCCCACTATTTTTAGCCCAAGCGCTTTGGAATCACGGACCACAAATGGGAGAAGAAATAGAGAACTCTGGCATGGAATTTCCTCAATTTCAAAAAGAGGAGATGGTGGACCTACAGGCCTACATCCGGTCGGCCGGATCGCAGGCAGAAAAAAAGAGGATATTTCAATCACCTGGAAATCCTCAGAACGGGAAATTGTTGTTTAGGGAAAAAGGATGCATCAATTGTCATAAAATTGGTGAAGAGGGGAATGATGAAGCACCCAATCTGGAATACCGTCAATGGGATCTGAGTGTGAATGAAATTGCAGCTATTCTATGGAACCATAGTTTGGACATGCATCAGTTGATGGAAGAAAAGAATCTGATTTGGCCACACTTTACCAGCAGCGAAATGGCAGATGTAATTGCCTATTTATATTTTATGGGATTTAATCATTATCCGGGAGACTATGAATCAGGCGAAAAAGCCTTCAGAGAAAAGGGATGTGTACAATGCCATGCAATAAATCCGGGTTCACTTCCTGACAATATTGGAGCGAATCTTAATTTATCGTCAGGGATTACCATGGCCCAATTAATGTGGAACCATGCCCCATTAATGGAAACCAAAGCGTCAAAAAAGGTTGTGGACTGGCCGGAATTGAGTGGGGGCGAAATGAGCAATATTTATTGGTATCTAAAAACATTAATGAAAAAAGAAAATTGAAAAAGGATCACTGTTTTATTGAGTTTTGTTTTATACCGATTGTAATGCAGCGAACCAAGGAGGAAATATGAAAACTATTGCCATAAGAAATCAATGGGGAGGAAATAGAATTTTCCGTATAGCTTTCTTTGTGTTATTGATAAATACAATATTCGCTGGTGATGCGGCTGAATCGCAATATGTGGGGAAAGATGTATTCAGCGAGAAGGGGTGCGATATGTGCCATGCTATCAATGGCAATGGTGGAAAAGGCGGTCCGGACCTGGGCCGAAGAAAATATTATGGTACACACTTGGAACTGGCAGCAACAATGTGGAGTCATTTTCCAAAGATGCAGAAAAAGATGGAAAAAAAGGGCGAAAAATTTCAACCAATTTCAGAATATGAAATGTCATGTCTGATAGACTACCTATTATTTTTAAGATTTACAGGAGAAAAGGGCAATGTCTTCCGAGGTAGAAAACTGTTGAATTCAATGAATTGTACTGAATGTCATATTTTTGGTGGAAAGGGTGGCGATATTGGACCGGATATAAGCAAAAAAAAGGAATATTTATCGCCCCTGAATTTGGCTGAAGCCATGTGGAACCATGGACCACAAATGGCAGAATTGTTTGAGGAACATGGTATAGAACAACCGAAATTTGTTAAAAATGATTTTGTTGATTTATCAGCCGGCCTAAAATCTTTTATGTCACCTACAATTTTCCCTCCAAATTCTTTTGAGTTGGGAGATGAAGAAAGGGGTGAGTCTCTAATTCATCAAAAAGGATGTACCAACTGCCATGATTCAATGAGTTCTGAAAATATTGGCCCGGGGTTTGAAGAAATGCATTTTAATTATACTGTACTGGAATTTGCGGGGCGGTTATGGAATCATGGTCCCAAAATGTGGGAAGTCATGCAGGAAAAAGCCATGGAGATTCCAACTTTTGAAAGTGGTGAATTGGCGGATATAATCACATATATATATAAATCTAAATTACAAGACAAACCAGGCGATATTGAGAAAGGACATCAACTTATAGCGGAAAAAAATTGTTTAGATTGCCACACCTTAAACGGTGTTGGGAATAATACGGCAAAAAAAGACTTTGCTCAGATTGAAGACTTAAACTCACCGATAGCTCTGATTGCAAAAATGTGGAGTCATGCCCCGGCAATGGATGAAAAGCTTATTGAAAAAGACCTGGATTGGCCGGATTTATCAGCCCGGGATCTGGCTGATCTGTATGCCTTCTTTTCCAGCATTAATAAACCTTAGAGACGTCGGCATATATATTAAAGAATCTACCTACACTGTAATGGTTGCTGTGCCATTTGAAGCGGTATGTGACGTAGACATTCCTGGAAACGATTCCATTGATAAATCAAGACCGTTGCAGATATTATAATGCGATAAAGGAACAATGACAGATAGCTTTGTCCACTTTTTTCATTAACCATTGATCATTGAAAAGTGGTAATTTTTTTCGGCGATTTCAATTACACTACCCTGATATGGAGCTCCAAGGGACAGGCCCATCTTCACTCTCCTGACAGGGCGTTACGATGGACAGGCAACTTTGCTAATCGCTGAAGATTATTGAAATAATAACACAAACATATGGGCGATTAGCTTCCCGGTTTCGACTCTGACGGTTCTCACCGGGACAGGCAACTTCGCAAATCGCTGAAGATTATTGAAATAATAACACAAACATATGGGCGATTAGCTTCCCG
>JBHHUC010000123.1:0-2519 GCA_046861395.1 Fidelibacterota bacterium | reverse complement strand
ACCTTCGATAAAATATTTAAGAAACACCCGTTTCATACCGCCTCCCTGGGGCGTTTTGTCTGGATACCCGGGGATGATGCCTATGCCATTGCAAAGAAGGATACCAAACGGGATGTTACCGATATTTACCGTGTGGACCTCATATCCAATGATACAACCATGTTTCTGGCCGGGGATTCCGTTTTCATCGATAGTTTACCGGTCAAATTCTCTTCCTTCAGTTTTTCTCCCGATGGACAAATCATTCTGTTCCAAGAAAATGTTCATCGAATCTGGCGCCACAGTCGTTCCGGGAAATACATCATCTACAATCGCCTGACAAATACCACCCAATACGTGGCCGGTGGCGATGAGATTCGTAATGTCAAGTTTTCACCTAACAGTGCTTACCTGGCTTATGTGAAGGAGGATAATAATCTTTATTACTTTATTGTTGAATCAGGAAAAGAAAAACGGTTGACCAAGGACGGATCCGAAACAATTCTGAATGGTGCCCCAGGGTGGGTGTACGAAGAAGAATTCGGCCTCTATGATGGCTTTCGCTGGTCACCGGATAGCCGGCGTATCGCTTTCTGGCGGGAGAATCAATCTTTGGTACGGCATTTCCCGTTGGTGGATCACTCCACAACTTATCCCACAATAAAAAATATTTATTATCCCAAAGCCGGTGATGTGAATCCTTCCATGAAGATTGGGATTGTTCCGTTAGGGTGGGGGTTTACCGAGTGGGTTGAAATGGATGAGAACAGTGATGTGTACTATCCCCGCATGGATTGGGTGCCGGCCCAGGCCAGTTATGATGGTGAAATGAAATTGTGTGTTACCTGGCTAAACCGGCAGCAGAATCATCTTCGGCTCTGGTTCGTGGACCCGGGGTCCGGTGAACATAAGGTGGAATTTGAAGATTTGGATTCCTGTTGGGTGAATGTTACCGATGACACCTATTTCTTGGCGGGCGGGGATGTTATTCTCACGTCGGAACGGGATCGTTACCGTCATATTTACCGTCTAAGTCCGAAAATGGATACGTTGGAACAATTGACGCAGGGATCGTGGGAAGTTACCCAGATCGTGCGTGTGGATACCGTCGCCGGGTACATTTATTTCTATGGTGGCAGAGACGGTGCCGTCAATCGTAATCTGTATCGAATTTCTGTCAGAGGCGGGGATATGAAGCGACTGACCCCCGGCGACGGATATCATTCGGCGGATTTCAGTCCCACCGGCAATTATTTTATTCATCGCACTTCAGCTGCCAATCGTCCTCCGCAATACATCCTGCGCACCAGTGACGGAGACAGTATCCGGTCTCTGGCGCAAACTGATACACGACAATTTATGCCGTACCGGTTTAGTCCCATGGAATTCCTGAAAATAACGACGGATGATGGGTACGAATTGGACGCCTCCATCATCAAACCACATGATTTTGATCCGACAAAATCCTACCCCGTCATCATCAATGGATACGGACTGCCTAATTCCAAGATGGTCTATAATTATTGGCGGGGACGGTCAGGATATCTGGACCAATTATTGGCGCAGGAAGGATATATCATTTTCCGGATTGATAACCGGCAGACGGACGGTTACGGAAAAGATCGGAAAAATCTTGGCTACGGTGATGTGGGGAAATGGATGATTTATGATACCCGCCAGGGACTGAATTATCTTGGTTCCCTGGGTTGGGCCGATACCAGTCGGGTTGGTGTCTGGGGCTGGAGCGGTGGCGGATACTATACGGCGCTATTACTGACGGCCATGCCGGATGCTGTGGATGTAGGTGTGGCGGTAGCTCCCGTCACGGATTGGAAATATTATGATACCATCTACACCGAACGGTACATGGATTTACCGCAGAACAACCCGGAAGGGTATGAGGCGGCATCCGTATTGACCTACGCCGCCCAGTTAAAGGGAAAATTGCTCCTGCTCCACGGCGATAAGGATGACAATGTTCATGTCCAGAATACGCTGATGCTGGCGAATGAAATCGTGAAACAGGGGAAGGATGTGGATATGTTTATTTATCCCGGTCGCAATCACGGCATCTACGGTGACGGTGCGACCTATCATGTTTTTCGAAATATATACGAATATTTCCGGGAAAATCTTTGATAGGCCGGCCCTGAATTCCTAATTTCGCCCGCTTTTTTATAAGGAATAAGAAATAAAAGCTCAAAGATAAAAGATAAAAGTGCTTGGCTATAGCTTTTATCTACGAACCGTTGCCGGTTCTACGATGGACAGGCAATTGGTGAAGATTTTATAATGGGGCCATAGCTCAGTTGGGAGAGCGCTTGAATGGCATTCAAGAGGTCGTCGGTTCGATCCCGTCTGGCTCCACGAAAACCCCGGTTTTTAGACCGGGGTTTTTTGTTTTATTGAACTCGTTGTGCACATTAGAACAAGTTTTAGGATAAAACAGTTATAAGGCGGCTAATGAAAAAGAGTTATCCCTATATTACTTCAAATTGCCTTATATGGAGTGGATTGAGCGTCTCAATCCATGCATCAAC
>JBHHUC010000068.1:0-9929 GCA_046861395.1 Fidelibacterota bacterium | reverse complement strand
AAAAATGCAATGAATCCAGTGCCACCAAAACACCGATTGTGATAATAATAATCCGGATCAGATTGGTAAATAATTTGGTGGATGGAAATTTCCCCTCCTGTCGGTCAGACCATAATTCCAACATGCCTACCAGGAGTTTACTTAAGGCAAATGAAATGGACAGAATCAGTAAGACCTGGATTGTTTTGGCTAAATATTCATTGTAGGGCTGTCCCAGATTGATACCATCACTGGCGATATAAAAAGCCACCATAAAACACCAGAGAATGATATGCGAATCCAGACTTTGAAGAATAATATCGTCGCCCCGCCATTCAGTGCGGCTGACGATTTTTTTCAGTCGGGAACGAAGGATTTTCCGGAGAAAATACCCGACCAGAATTCCGCTTATCAGGATAATCACCGGCGGTCCCCATACCAGTAAAATCGTTTTAATTTGGGCAATCATTCCTTCCTACTCTCCTGCGTTATTATTATTCATGTTGAGTCCCAGATTTACCGGTTTATATTCATTGTCACTTATCCGGCAAACCAATACCCCATCTTGGAAAAGTTCGTTCGATGATTGTTCTGCCTGTTTATCCCAGACCCGCTTCAGGACCATCTTACCGGCGGCATAGACAATTATTTCTTTGGGCGTTCTGTTTTCAAAATAATGCCAGGTTGCGCCCACCGGCTCAGAACCGACAGTATAGCCTTCCATCTTCAATACGCCGCTGGGGTAGTAATCCACCTGAGTCCTCAGACCGGGTAGTTCGGTCATAAAATCCAGCTGGCCGTATTTATCCCATTTTTCCCGAAATACAACGGAATCGCTATCCCATACCGTCAACTGACGGCGCAATCCATTGGGATGGTATTCAAATTCGCAAATTTTCTTACCTAAAATATAATACTGTTCTTTTACCCGTGTGCCGGATGTATTGAATACCGTCAGAACACCGTGCAATATGCCATCGGTATAGGTGGCTGTTGTGGACAATCCACCGGATGTGAAATATCGTTCGATCCATCCCTGAGGTTTGTCATTGCGGTATGTCCCTGTTTCCACAATATTGCCATTCCGGGACCAGATCGTGTATTCCCCACTTCGTTCACCATGATCCCAGGTCCATTCGGACTCTTTCTGACCATTGCTGTAAAAGGACCGGACGATTCCTGTTTTTAATCCGTTTTGGTAGGGAATGATGTCCGCTTCTATTCCGTTCGTATGATAATAAATCACATCGCCGTTCAATATGCCGGCCACGTATGTTTTGATGCTGTCCGTTTGCCCGGCACTATTCTTCCATACCCATTTCCTGTCACGATGTCCCTGATTGTAATACCCGGAAACCGCTTTTTCACCAGTCACATGATAGCGAATGAATTTTCCGTCTTTCCAGCCGTGATCGAACGTAATCGTGGAATCGACCTGCCCCTTGCCACGTTGCCATACCCAGGTTCCGTGGGGAAGATCATTCTCATAATCCCCTTTTTGAACGAATTGACCTTGGCCGTTATAGATTTGGAATTTTCCTTCTTTCACACCACGGACATAGGTTATGCGGCGGGTCGGTTTTCCTTCCCTGTTCCACCATTGCCAGTTTCCGTCATTGATGTCATCCAGATATTTCCCAGTCAGACGGCGGGTGCCATCATCATACCAGGCTTCGATTTTACCGTTCAAGTGGTCTTGCTTGTAATTCCGTTTTTCAATAAGGATGCCATTATCATTGTAGTATTCACAGACACCATTCAGGGCGTTTTGTTCAAATGTTTTCAGGGAATCCTTTTTCCCCTCAGCATCGTACCAGGTCCATTTCCCCGATTTATATCCAGACTGAAATCCGGCGGATAACCGTAATGTTTCCTGTTCATCATACAACAGTATTTTTCCATGAAGAACATTATTACGGTAATGTCGTTCTGCCTGTTTCGATCCATTAGGCCAAAAATCCAGACTAACCCCGTCCAAAATACCATTACGATAGGTCCGAAGGGAATCCTGAGTACCTCGTTTCGATCGGTATATCCATGTTTTATCTTTCTTCCCTCTGGAATAGACGCCGCGACTTTTCTCGGTACCCGACAGCCAATATGATTCGAATTTTCCGTCTTTGTACCCATTGACATATTTCGTCCGGGACGCCAGCTGGCCGTTCTGATAATACTGGGTTTCTTCGATTAAAACCGTATCTGCTGTACCCGCCTCCGTCTTGATCACTTTGACAGTACGAACAGTGGCCGGTTGACTTGGCGCGTGCCACTGGGCAACATACTGGACGGGTCCACAACCACTCAACAAAAGAAAAGCAAGGAGATAAATGCGACGCATTATTTCAATAGCACCAGTTTTCGTTCTTCCTGGATTGATTCAGATCTATATACGAGCATGTATACACCTGATGGGAGGGCTTCCCCGAAATGATTGCGTCCCTGCCATGTAATAACCCGCTGTTGTTGGATAGGAATAAAGTGATCGTTCCATACTTCACGTCCCTGGAGATCATAAATGGCGATTTCATTCGCACGGTTCGGTTGCACTGCCAGTTCAATGGTCAGATTGGCATTGAACGGATTCGGGAAAAGTGCGGTTATACCATAGGTTGAAGGCTGAATCTGATTCTCATTCGTTGCCAGGTAGGAGACTTGCTTCAATATCCAGTTGTCCGGATCCAAAACCACATCCGTTACAATCTGCCCCGGGGGTAGGACAACATGGAATACTTCATGGTCTTCATCCACCACCCATTCCCGGTAGAGGACGGTATCCGTTGCTACGATCTTGAAATCAACCGGCATGGTGAAAAGATTTCCATCCGGTGTAGATTGTGTGACGGTGATTGTTACTGTATCGCTGCCATGGTAACTCAGGCCATAATTCGGATAGTAGGACTGATAAATCCATTGATTGAAAAAGGAATCCAGGTCAAATCCACTAACTGATTCACAAAGATCACGGAAGGTTTCAGTTGTGGCATTTCCATAGGCGAAGGTCGAATCGGCGGCATAGGTCTGTAAAATGGTAATAAAGGCACTGTCTCCCACGACATGCCGCAGCATGTGCAGGACCCAGGCCCCCTTTTTATACACGGTGGTATGAAAAATATCTCCGGAACCGGTTACATCATAGCGATACACCGGTGGATCGGCCCACCAGGTTTCAAATCCCATGCGACTGTCAATGTATTGGCGGAACGCTTCTGGGCCGGATCGTTGTTCCACCCACAACGCTTCACTATAAGTGGCAAAGCCTTCGTTCAGCCAGATATGGTGGAAATCCTGACAAGTTATCAAATCACCCCACCATTGATGTGCCAATTCGTGTACCAGAATCCAGTCGTAATAATGGTCCCCGCGAATAAGGTCGTGACCGTAGCTGGTACAAGTCTGGTGTTCCATGGCACCGCTCCAAGGAAAGGATGCCATCCCGTACTTCTCCCGGATGAAAGGGTATTCACCGAACAGTTGAGCGAAGATCCCTATGGCTTCCGTAGTAATATTGAAATCCTCCATGGCGGGGACGGAATCTTCCGGGAAGACATAATAATTCACTGGCATGATTGTACCCGACAAGGGTGAAACGTATTGCTCTGTCCAGGTAAAATAGGGATAAATGGCCAGCGATACCAGATATGTAGTAATGGGATATGTCTCTTGCCAATGCCAGCGCTGGGTATAGGGATTCAACAAATCCAGACCTATAAACGTGCCATTCGAAGCGACGATATACTCATTTGGAACGGTTATGAAAATATCGACTGAATCGGCTTTGTCGGCCGGATCATCCTTACACGGCCACCAGTCACGGGCGCCATAAGGTTCGGATAAGGTTGAAATAAGGGTTCGTCCATTCCTTTGATCGAAGCGAAACGATCCGAATCCAGTGGCAGCCGGAGCGCCGTGGTAATAAATCGTATAAAGAAAAGAATCTCCGGGCACGAAAGCAGATTCCGGTGTCCAGGCAATTATTCCATTGCTGTGAGTGAAGTTCGGTTGTCCGCTATCCGTTACGATAGAATCGACGATCATATTGTTATGAAGATTATACTCAAAGGCGGTGAGAGTAGAATCGACGACGCTACCGGCAATGCAAACAAAACCGGAAATGGATTGGCTGTCCGGTTGAATCTCAAGGTTTATTCCGTAATATGCGATATTCACCTTTTCCTGGTTTACGGTTCGCTGCCCTGAAATGAATCGTTCCATCGGCCGACTGCGGGTACAGCGAAAATTATCATAACTGACCTGCGGAAAAGCCGTGGAAAAAATAAAAAGGACTATGACAAACCGTTTCATGAATGACCCCATTATATTCGCAGGCAATATTAATGGTAATTGGTTGTTCCGACCACGCGTTTTTTCCCCTGCTGTGTTATCAACCGTGAAAAGAAGTACAGGGAATTCCTATCGAAATTGCTTCCCCTCTGCATCGGTTATAAATTCGCACCCGATTTTTCCCTCATTATTCACATTTACTCAAGGAAATCTATGGCACTCATGACATCCATGCGCAACCGGATGCACGTCGTCCTCTGGGCGTTGCTCATTCTATTCCTCCTCAGTATGACGGTAGGAGGTCTGGTAGGAGGCGCAAATATTATTAATGAGATTTTTGGTAAAGTGGATCCCCGCACGACAATAGGTAAAGTTAACGGGGAGTCCATTTCACCGGAATATTTTTCTCAGTTGGTCTCCAATCAACTGGAACAGATTCGACAATCAGGGCGGGAATTAACCGACAGTGAAATCGACCGGACCCGGGATCAGGTCTGGGAGAATCTGGTCCAGGAAATCCTGTTCCGTCAGGAAATTGAACGGCTTGGAATTACTGCCACAGATGAAGAAGTTGTTTTTCATTTGCGGAATAACCCACCGGCCTTTCTGCAGACCAATCCCTCCTTTCAGACCGACGGTGTATTTGACAAAAGTCTGTATGACCAGGCCATTAGCAATCCCCAGGGAAACGAATGGGTGCCGGTTGAACAGTTCATGAAAAATACCTTTATTCCCAATTATAAATTGCAGCAGATGATCATGTCTTCCGCTACCGTCAGTGAAGATGAAATACGGGAAGAATATATTAAACGCTATACGGATTATACGATTAACGCCATTCATGTTACCAATCGGGTGCTGGATACCAAAGCGCTGGAACCGTCGGAAGAGGCCTTAAAAGAAGCCTATGAGGAACGAATGGAAGAATTCAAGCGATCCGAACAACGGATGTTGCGCTACGTTGCTTGGCCCAAGCAACCGTCCCGGCAGGATACGCTGGATCAATTTGAATTTGCCAATGAATTAATTGTACGGGTCAAGGCCGGTGAAGATTTCGCGCAGTTGGCTGATATTTATTCCGAAGACCCTGGAAACCAAGTTTCGCCTGATTCTTCACGCGGAGGGCACTTGGGCTGGTTTCGCCATGGGCAAATGGTCAAAGCATTTGAAGAAGCGGCCTTTGCCGCCAAACCCGGGGACGTGGTAGGTCCGGTTCTCAGCCCCTTTGGCTATCATATTATTTTCGTTCATGATAAACGTAAAACGGAAGATTTTGAAGAAGTCAATGCTTCCCATATTCTGTTGAAAATCGAAATGTCCACCCGTACTCGGGATGCCTTGCGCCGCAACGCCGTTTTATTCGGGTACGACGCACAGGACTATGGTTTTGATGCTGCTCTGGATACGCACAAGGTTGTCGCACAGAAAACTTCACCGTTTGAAGAGGACACAGATTTCATACCAGGTCTGGCCCGTGCCCGGTCGGCCGTACGCTTTGCCTTTAATAATGAAATCGGTGATGTATCCGACCCACTGGAAACCAACGATCTCTTCACGGTTGTTGTACTCGATTCCATTATTCCGGCCGGCTATGCTTCTTTTGAGGAAGTTCAGGCCACCCTGAAGCGCGATCTGACCCGGGAGCGAACCCTGGCCATGGCTAAGATCCGGGCCGAAGAATATTATGAACGAGTGAAAAACGGGGAATCCATTAACGCTATTCTGGAGGAAAACCCCAACCTGGAAAAAGCCGTAAATGATACGAAAAAACTCAGCCGTGGCTTTACCTCCATCGGGAGGAGCAATTACGTCATAGGTGCCTTGCTGGAAGCGGAACCCGGTGATATTATCGGTCCCGTCGAAACGGCCCGGGGCGCGGCCATCATTGAATTGGTTGCAGTGTCCGATTTCGATTCCACCGAATATCAAATCAAACATGACACTATTGCGCAGGACCTTTTGACAAAAAAACAGAATCTGGTTTTCACCAATTGGTATGAAAACCTGAAGGCCAATGCTGAAATCATCGATAACAGGAAATACTATTTCTAACGGTTAAAGCATTCTTATCACTATGGAAAAGGGTTGTTTACCAAGGCGGTGATCAGCCCTTTTTCTTACGTCCGGGAGGAAAATACATGAAAGCCTATGTTCTGACAAAACACGGAAAACCGGATGTCCTGCGCATTGCGGAGATCCCGGTACCGGAAGTCAAGCTCGATGAAGTGCTGGTCAAAGTTTCTGCTATCGGACTGAATTATGCTGAAATACAGTCCCGCAAGGGATTGTACGGCTGGGCCCCCAAACTTCCCTACACGCTTGGGATGGAAGCGTGCGGTACCGTCAGTGCCGTGGGGGAAAATGTTACCCGTCACAAGATCGGTGATCGCGTCATTGTCGCCCGGCAAACCGGAGCCTACGCCGAATATATTGCAGCCCATGAAGATATCGTTCTTCCTGCTTTTCCGGAATTTTCCACGGAAGAAAATGCGGCTTATGCCGTGAATTTTATGACAGCTTGGGTAGGTATCATGGAAATGGGCCGGGCTCGTCCCAACGACACAATCCTGATCCAGGCTGCGGCCGGTGGTGTGGGAACGGCCGCCGTCCAGATTGCCAAGCAATTCGGGTGCACCGTTTTCGGAACGGTAGGCGATGATGCCAAGATTCCCCTGGTGGAATCATTAGGCGGCGATGGTGTCATCAATTACCGCCGCGAAAATTTCAGAAAAAAAATCCTGGAATTACATCAGGGACAGGGTGTTGATATTGTCATTGAAGTCGTCGGAGGAGATGTATTTCGGGAAAGCCTGAAAGCGCTCAATCCTTTCGGACGCGTGGTGGTTATTGGTTTTGCCAGCCTGGCCCTGCAGAAATGGAATCCCTTGTCCTGGTATCGAACGTGGAAAGATATTCCCAGAGTCAATATTTCCAATCTTGCAACCCATTCTTCCGGTGTACTCGCCTCACACCTCGGCTATCTTCTAAAGGATAAATCACGGCTGATGTCAGTATGGAATGCCTTATCGGATTTCACCCGCAAGCATGATATAAAACCCATTGTCGGCCATGTACTCCCCTTCAACCAGCTGCCTAAGGCTCATACTTTGATGGAAAGCCGGAAAAGTACCGGAAAAATCGTCATAACCCTGTAGTCCCATCGGTTTCCACTATATGAGCCGGGTTTTTCGCCAATCCAGCATCTCCTGATAAACCTTATGCCTGGTTATGCTGTCATCTATCACCTGCTCAAAATTCAGCCCTCTGACATTAATCAGATATTCCATCATCAGCCCCCATACATAGTGCGGGCGATGTATTTCCGCAGTTGGATTCCATTGTGAGTCATCAAGGTAAATATCAATTCGCTCAGCAATAGAGTATCCACTGTCCTGCGGTGCCACAAATTGGTTAACACCGTACTCACAGTATCCTTCTATTTTCCATTCAGGTAAAGTCCTTGCTTTTATACTCCCAAAATAGTCAACTATATATCCATGCATGAGTTCATGTGTTGCCACATGCGCGATACTTCCTTCACGCGTCAGGTATTTGGGTTTTCCTCCGGTTCTCAGTCGTAGCTCATTAATGAAATCTCCATTAACATATGCCGAACCTAAAAGACTAAATCCCATTATTCTATTTTCGCGTACTGTCAGCCGGGAGAAGAATGAGAAATTTTTCTGGGTGGAGCAAAGACTGAGGTTGTACTTTTTATCGGGGTCATATATCGGAACCTCATTAAGCATCAATAACACTTCCGACATAACGGAATCTATTTTTTACCCAATAGGCTTTTCACTATATACCGTAATGGAGCCATACTGCTTATTTTCCGGAAAAAAAGGTCCGGGTGTAACCAAAATTGCAACATCCAGCAACATGAGAACAATAATTACGCCAAATATCACTCCCAACCATTTGAAGATTCTCTTGATCATATTTGTCTTTTTCGCCTACGATATGTTCGTGAATTAACTGTACATTGAATTTTCATAGCGCCAAGCAATAATGTAAGACGTTTGGAGAGACTTTGCTGTGAGCGAAACAGGACGTTTTGTGTTAGCACTGTATTCTCTGGAAACTTTGTCTGCACTAAATTTTTTCTACTTTGTTGTGTCCAGTTTTAAGTTTTTCAATATTAATATCGTCTATCCAAAATGTACCTGGCCGCAATAAGTTTAACTGCATTCGTAGCCATTTGTCCTTTGGAACATCAATTTGGTATTCCAGAAGTTTCCAATCATTTATTTGTTTATTTTCTTTTATTAATGTTTTCATATTTCCTGTCGTGGCAGAAACTCCGCCGGCAGATATACTAAATTCAGCTCCATCATTCTTTACCCAAAAACTTAATTTATAATGACCTTCTCCTTTATATTTTCCAACTTCATAAAATTCATTGGTAAAGCCGGGTGATTTCCAACCACCTATTGAAGAACACCTTTTAACTATAAATTTTAATGATTGTTTGCCTTCTTTGAATACTTCTTTGTCCAGTATAATCTGAAAATCAGCGTAAGGAACAGTATTTGGCGTATACATTACCCAGTTTACTGGTAATCCATTTTTAGATACTTCAAAACTTCCGTTTAATCCAGCTGACTCGTCTACGACTTCTTCACTCATTTCATTGCAGCCTTCCGTGAATAAAATAAAAAGGAGGGTAAAAACCAGGAATGGAGTATTGACTGTAGTTGTAATTGCTATCATGATGTTTTCCTATCGGTCGGACATTCATGTAATCGAATTTCACAAACCTTTAACATGGTGAGTGCTGATTAATGGAGTGACTATTTTCAAGTTGTGACTATGATTATTGTTGTGCTTTATCTATATTATTTACAATTAATAGCGGTAAGCACTATATTTTTAATGAGCGTTCGTTAGTTTTCTCTATTCATCTTCATTTCGCTTCTTGCTCATTCCGATAATAAATAATAGCCCGCCAAAAGCAATAACTACGATTCCTATGAACCAGTGGAATCCTTGAGCGTCGTTTTAAATGTAACACCAAATGCTATGAGTATTATTCCTATAAATATATACTTATTGCAATTGTCTAATTTTACATTCATTTTATTTCCCCGCTATTCGTTAACTATTCCAATTCTTTTTCGGTTCGTTTATTGCCTATGATTGAGAGGATAATCCAAAATCCCATCAATAATCCAATAATCGCTCCTCACTCCTCTCATAAGGGGCTGCATTTAGAAAATCAGCCGTTCCTGCTGCATGGCAAAATCAAACAACAGCTTCATCGCTAGTAATATACCATCGCTACCATGGGCAATGACTTCTACCATTATTTCTTCAAATGCTGTAGTTTTCTATATTGGGTTCATCTTGGGGTTCTCCTTTTTGTTTTTCTCAACTGAATTTGAGAACCCTGAACCCTTTTTATTCCGAAGGAATCTCTTTGAGACAGAAAGAATTTTACACTACCTTATTATTTCTTGTTGTCGTCATCTGCTGCTATTCCAAAGAAGCCATAAAAACCAAAAAAACCATAGAGGCCGTATAGGCTCGGATTGTCCAATATAGTACCCAAAACTCCTAAAAGTCCTAGAAATCCCAAATATCTGTCATTTAACAATTTGCAGACTGGTTATTGTTAATCCGCACAGACGATATTACCTCCCAGATAGTGGAGCAATAATTATCGGCAG
>JBHHUC010000067.1:0-10005 GCA_046861395.1 Fidelibacterota bacterium | reverse complement strand
ACCCCGCTGGGGTTGGTGATTTTGGCAATCGGATGGCTATAGACATCTAACCCCTACGGGGTTATTGGCGTATACCCTACTGTTTTGAACTATGAGGTTATTAAAATATCAAGGCATTTTCTATGCTTTCCGGGATTTTGCTACGATTTAACACACTAGAATTTTTTCCGGAAAAAAACGATTCCGTAGGAATCGAATGTCTATAGCAAATGTTTATGCAAAAAACCCCAACGCCGTCAGGTGTTGAATAGGAAATGTTGTTTTGGATTGCCCGATGGACATGCAACCTCTACGAGGTTGGTTGATTTTGGTAATCGGCGGCTATAGACATTTTATCCCTGACGAGGTAATTCCAGACTCCAAAATCATATCATCATGATGTAAAAATGGATACTGAAGTTCCCTCCCAGGGGCCTTTCAGGTATTCGCGACCGAAAGTCCTTTTCTTTTTCTGATTCGGTCCATGATAAAAAAGGGCAACCAGCAAAGGACGAAAATCAAAAACGCCACCCCGGAAAGGGAAATCAGATACCATGGCCAGGGTCCCAGAATATCCAGCAGAGAGGCTGTGTCAGGTTTTCCGGCAATGAAAAAATAGTTGGCATTCAACTCATGGTTGATAATGCCAATCGGAATTAAGAGAAAGGCTGTGAAAAGCCAGGTATTCCACAACCCGCGAAACGTGGGTTGGTAGCGAAAGACAAAGGTTGCATACAAAACGCCGGTAATAATCAGGGCATGGGTAAAGAAGAATTCAAAAAAAAGAAAATGGGGAAAACCCTGTTCCACAGTGGGTGTCAACAGCGATTGCGTGGCACCTCCCAATCCCCAATAGTACATGACTTCGTAGAATTTGAAATCCTTATTCAACAACATAATTGGAACCAGAAAAGACGAAAATCCACAAAGATGAATGGGCAGGTCTTCCTGAATGGAAAACATCTCATGCCGGATACGCCAGACGCGCAGATAAACCCAGATGAACCATAATGCACCAACCAGAAACAAGCGAATGGCGGTTTCAACCGGTGTTCCTCGGGTCTTTACACCGATATAGATGAGAATCGCACCGAAGGCCAGATTCAGCACAACGACATAGAAATGGGCGGCGCTAAACATGACAAATGGATGATTCATGAGTGTGCCCTCTAAGCGATATCAGGGTGCTACGGTTAAACGAATCAGGACTGGTAGATGATCGGAATAGCCACCCAAGAGACGATTCCCGGCCCAGAATCGGAAGGGATAATCTTTATACTTGCCACTCTGTTGCCGGTATTTGGATTTGTCCAGGACACGGACGTCCTTTATGGAACCGCTCCAACCCCGGGAATCCAGGATGCCCCGACTGACGATAATATGATCGATTACGCTATGCTTACCGTTAAACATATATGTTCCCTGGTCGGGCGCGTCAAAGACCGTTGTCATGAGATCGGTCAGTGTAAATTCAGTCACATCCTGTCCACGGTATAACGGGGCGCCTAGATGTTCTGTGATGGACGGTTCGAAGGGCTCATCATTGAGATCACCCATGATGAGAATATCGGCAAATGAATCGACACTGAGAATGCGGTCCACAGCCCGTCGCAGGGTCTTGCCCGCTGCTGCCCGCAGTGGAATCGTTGCTTCCACACCCCCCCATTTTGAGGGCCAGTGATTGATGAAAATGTGAATATCGTGCCCCGCCCGGCGTCCAACCACATACAGGATATCTCTGGTTTTGTCGTCATTCGGCAGGGGTACGGGAATGACACCTTCGTGCAGGATTTGAATGTAATCCGGATCATAAAGCAAGGCCACATCAATGCCTCGTTCGTCAGGTGAATCCACGTGGATGATGGAATAGTTCCGGGCTGTAAAAGTCCGGTTTAATTGATCCAGGACGTAGTGGTTTTCAACTTCACAAAGCCCCAGGACATCGGCATTCAGTTCAGTCATGACTTCGGCCATGTGGTCCAATTTGAGTTGGAAGCGTTCAACCGAATTATTCTTTTTACCGTTCAGGGCAAATTCATCGTCATTCTTGACCGGATCATCGTATAAATCAAATAAATTTTCGACGTTCCAAAAAGCAAAGGTTCCACCGTCCTGGGAATGGAGAGAGGCAACAGTGCAGAAAAGTACAATAAATAGAATTCTTAACATATTGGAATTATATTGGGGAACTTTTCCCATGGCGCAACATTTCCTTTCTTGAGTGAGCTGAGCACGTGAACGCAACTCCTTCACATTACCCTCCTACTACCTCCTTGGTTTGGTCAGCTCACTCTTTTTTATTAAGGAGGATATCCGATCCAAACCGTTCCATCATCATTTTTTCGTAATTGACATACAATTCCCGGGGAATTGTGATTGTCCATTTTAAATCGGATTGGGAGTGATCTGCAATAATGTTTCCCTGAAACCGCTCCAGGAGCAATCGGTAATCGTTGAAATGTTTCAACTGACCCGAGAGGATGGCCGTAGTTTCCTCTACAAAGGGGAGGAGGCTGGCTGTTTGTACCGTGCGATGAACGGAAGTATAATAGGCCTCAATCAAGCCCCGTTTTCCTAATTTGATCCCACCGAAAATGCGTACCACAACGGCACCTGACTGCACCAGGTCGGCCTGCCGAAGGGCTTTCAATATGGGAGCCCCGGCCGATCCGCTTGGTTCTCCTGCATCGGAGGAATTTTCCTGTAATCGTCCGTCGTGTAGAAAACGATAGGCCCAGCAGAAATGCCGGGCTTTGGAATAACGTTTACGATAATTTTTCAGATGGACGTTCATGATTTCCGGCTGGTCCAGCGGGAAGAGATGACAGATGAATTCGGAACGCTTGATTTTCAGCGTCGATTGGAACTTGCGCGGGAGCGTGTAACTCACTTTTTTCTAAAAGATAACATGACGGGAACCCCGGCCAGGTCCATGTGATCGTATAATTGATTTTCCAGATAACGCTGATAGCTTTTGGGTACCAGATTAGGATAATTACAATATATTGCCAGGATGGAGGGGCGCAGTGAAACCTGGGTGATATATTTCATGCGAATCAGTTTGCCCCGAACCGCCGGCGGGGGATAGGATTGAATGGCAGCCTGGAGCCAGTCATTTAGGACAGCCGTGGGTAGTTTTTTCAGCGTACGCTGGTACACCGTCCACACAACGTCAAGAATCTTGGAAATGCGCTGCCGAGTCTGAGCGGAAATGAATAGAATGGGATAACGATTAAGTGATTTGAATTGCGAAGCCATTTCCCGCTTGAATGTGGACATGGTTGAATTATCCTTTTCAATCAAATCCCATTTATTCACCAGAATCACCAGCCCTTTGCCCTTGCTGACGACCTGGTCCAGGATAGTTTTATCCTGCTTGCCAAATCCCTTTTCCGCATCGATAACCACTAGAACCACGTGGGCCCGTTCGATACTCTGGACGGTACGCACACTGGAATAATATTCGATGGCATCCGATACCCGGGCTTTTTTACGTAAACCGGCCGTATCAATGAGTGTAATGTCTTTTCCGTACCAGCGCAGGGAAGTATCGATGGAATCCCGTGTCGTTCCAGCGATAGGAGTGACCATGGTTTGTTCTTTTTGCAGGAGCGCGTTTATAATGGATGATTTACCCACATTGGGCATTCCAACGATGGCCAGAGCCATGGTTTGGTCCAATTCATCATCCGGATTTCCTGGAGCCAGTTCCAGACGGGTCACAATCTTGTCCAGTAAGTCACCAGTGGAGCGTCCCGTCAGGGATGAAATGGGAACTACGGTATCAAAGCCCAATTCCGCGAACCGGAACTGAAAAGCATCCTGAGCGGCTGCGTCGCATTTATTCACGACCAGGAGATGGGGCTTACCGCTTTCCCGGACGAATTGGGCCAATGTCTTGTCACTGGCCGTGGGGTCTACCCGGCCGTCCACCATCAGCAGGATGAAATCGGCTTCGGCAATGGCCATTTGGGCCTGGTGCCGGGTAGCGGCATTGAAGATATCCACATCTTCCGGGATGTACCCGCCCGTATCAATGAATGTGAGCTTGATTCCGGTCCAGTCCATGGTGCCATAGATGCGGTCCCGCGTGATGCCCTCCATGGGTGCTACGATGGCTTTCCGAGTGCTGAGCATCCGGTTGAAGAAGGTGGATTTTCCCACGTTGGGACGACCCACAATGGCGATGATTGGTGTACGGTTCATGATTTCATAGAAAAGCCCATCATCGGGATGGGCTCGACAGAGCGGGCGATGAGAATCGAACTCACGTCACGAGCTTGGGAAGCTCGGGTAATAACCATTATACGACGCCCGCAAGCAGGGTAAAATTAAGGCTTATTCACGAAGATAAATACGGAAAATTGGCGTGGTGGAATGATTCCTGAATATGTGCGATTCCCTTTTACAAGCACCTTACTAAATTGAAAAAGTTAACGTATGTAAAAATCATGGTTGGACCAATCCTACAATTTTGGTGTAGATTATATTGGATTTATGTTAAAATGTAAATGAGAATTTGGAAAATTGCTATGGATTGATGGGAATTAGCGACGCTCTGATTGGTGTTATGAAAAAATAGAATGGGACTGAAAAACAATCTTTAACACATTTGACAAAAGAGTCGTAAAAAGGTAATATTCGTTACCTCACACTGAAAAGCGCTAGATGACATATGAGTTTAGGGTTTTTGTTCGTTAAATAATCTTCTTTTCAGCATTGTGTGAGACCTAATTTCCGTCATCCCCTGGGAGGTAAAAAACTGGAGGCTTAGAATGAACAGGATCTTGTGCGCATATTTACTAATATTGAGCAGCTTGGTTGGTATGTCCGGATTTACTCCAAATCCGGCTGAATCTGAAGAGAAAAAGACGGACCTACCACTGATGGATAAAAAATATGGCATCGAGATCAACCCCATTCTCCTGTTAATGTCTGACAGGGAACAAACCATGGCAACAGGATCATTTTCGTTCTTCAATATTACCCGAAAAGCGGAAATAGCACTGTTATTTGAGTACTTGGGGAAAATAAAAAACCACCTGTCATATAATAAAACAGAGAAATACTATACGATAGACACTATGTATAGGAAATTCCTAAGGGGAACACAAGGTGGTCTGTATTTTAGTGGTGGTATTAGATTTCGCTACGAATATCAACATGATGAAGATGCCGATTATGTTCCAACATTAATTGAAGAAGAAAGGGTGACAAAGGCTGGAATTAGTTTTGGCATTGGTTATAGATATTTTTCTCCCAGCGGACTCTACTGGGGCATCAGTCTTTTTGGTGGGAAATATTTTACAGGCATTGATGAGTCTGAGAAAAAAACAGGACACAATACTCCTGAGTTCATGGGTGTGGAGATGTTGAAATTTGGCTATGCGTTTTAAATTGTACACTAACGTAGCTCTTTTCAGTTCGTAATCCTGTAATAATTTTACTATGCCTATTTTTTAAGTTGGTCCTATATTTTCTCTGCTTTTATTAGGGGTCATGGGGTCCATCTATCTGCAGTCGACTTAATACATTTAGAAGAAAACCATAACCGTTCTTTAAAAGTACCGAAACTTATGGACACAAGGACGTTTAACGTTGACTATGATAGTGTTCAAGATAAAACACAAGCAAAATATGTTATATTAAAAACATAAATCACTTTTATTAGGTAAGAAGTTTATTTATCCGGGTCAAATAACATAAGTGATCAAGGTTAGTCGTACATAGAATGATTCCCGGTTTCATTCCTGCGAAAGTTGTAAATTATCGTTTACGGTTTATCAGTCATGAAAACACTAACACCGGAACAGGCGAAATTATTTTATGATGATTTCGGATCGAAACAGGATGATCAATCCTGGTATGAAGAACCGGCTGTTGACCGATTGATCCAATACGCAGATTTCACCCAATCACAACATGTACTGGAAATCGGCTGTGGAACCGGACAACTGGCTCATCGCCTGTTGAAGACCCATCTGCCGGCCACCGCAGATTACACTGGTATCGATATCAGCGACACGATGATTGCCCTGGCCACGGAACGGACAGGGCAATTCAGGGATCGAGTGACATTCCTGCGACAGGATGTCCGGGATACATTGCCTTTTTCCGATCATCACTTTGATCGCATCATAACGACCTATGTCCTTGATATTTTCCCCAAGCAGGATATTTATGAATTTCTCGACCGGGTCCGGCAATTCCTGATTCCCGGCGGCATCCTGGGTATTGTCAGTATCACCAGGGGAAACAATGTCCTGTCAAAGGTGGTGATGGGGAGCTGGGGCCTTATTCATCGGATAAGTCCGGCCAGGGTCGGAGGTTGCCGGCCCTTGGCAATATCTAATTTCCTAAGACCGGAGCACTGGGATATACTTCACCATTCCGTCTTGTCGGTGCGGGGGATTGCTTCGGAAATCACCGTCCTCCGGAGAAAGAACGACTGATGCGTTCCCTGTTATTCATCTGTTTGCTTTCCCTGACGATGTCTCAAACCGGCAATTGGGGCTACGGTTACGCTGATTTACTGAATGATCTTGACCTCTGGGCAGCCAGTCCCTGGGTGACCATTGATTCCATCGGGGCGTCCGTGCAAAACCGCGCTTTATGGGAATTAACCATTACGGATACGGCACCGGGGGTGAAATCCACCGTTTACATACATGTTCGGACTCACCCCAATGAAGTCCAATCTTTCTGGGTGACGGAAGCATTCATAGATTTATTGTTATCCGATGATCCTTATGCCGGGGACATGCGCCGGACCTGCACGTTTTATATCATCCCCATGTATAATCCGGACGGCGTGGAATTGGGCTATCCACGGCAAAATGCCCATCAGATTGATATTGAAAGTAACTGGGATGATGCCGTGTTGGAGCCGGAACCGGCGGCTTTGCAACAGCGATTTTCCCAATTGATGTCATCGACGGAGCCGATACGCATTGCCCTGAATATGCACGCCGCCTATGGCGGGAATCCCCGCTATTTTGTCTATCATCATGAAAATGGTACTTCGGCCGAATATGCTGCGCTGGAACAAGTCTTTATCGCGGGAGTCCGGTCTTATTTTCCCACCGGCATCGGTCCCTGGGATACATTTGTCTCCTGGACCGGCGGAACACCGGATCAATATCCGGAAAGCTGGTGGTGGTTCAATTATGGTTCTGAAGTTATGGCTTTGACCTATGAGGATTGGAATAATGCCGATGCCGGGCAATTTGATTCCACTGCCTACGCCTTGTTGCATGGAATCGGTGACTACCTGGACTATACATTGGACACTACACCGTTGACAGGATTGCCGCAAGGATTTCGGCTGTATCAGAATTATCCCAATCCCCTGAATGCCACGACCAGGATTCCCTTTACCATCCTACGTACCGGCGTGTACACGCTGGATATTTATGATGCGCGGGGGCGTCTGGTGGAATCTCTCTTTCAAGGGCGATTGTCAAAGGGAAAACAGGTAATAACTTGGATCAGTGATGCGGTTCCCAGTGGATTGTATTTTTACCGACTGACCGGTTCTTCCGGGAGCGGGACCCGAAAAATGACAGTGTTAAAATAATTTTTTCTCTGGGATGAGTCACAAGCGCTTTGTTGCCCATTTGGATCTGGACGCCTTTTTCTGTGCCGTGGAAGTTCTGAAAGATCCCGGACTTCGGGATAAACCCATTGTTGTCGGGGGAAGCCCGGACCGGCGTGGTGTGGTGGCTGCTGCATCATATCCGGCACGGAAATTCGGAATTCATTCCGCCATGCCCATGGCCCAGGCAGTAGGGTTGTGTCCTGACCTGATTATTATATCCCACGGATTTGCATCCTACAAAGCTTATTCCAGGATTATCATGGGAATCATTGCCGATCAGGCCCCGGTGATGCAACAGGTCAGCATTGATGAAGCCTATTTTGAATTGACAGATTCATTGTCAGACTGGGATGATGGATTAATCATCGCAAAACGAATAAAGGATAGAATATCAAGAGATATAGGATTAACATCAAGTGTCGGTGTAGCTACAAATAAGTTACTTGCCAAGATTGCGTCGGACTTTGACAAACCGGATGGCTTTACCGTAGTTCGTCCCGGAACGGAATTGAGTTTTCTGGCACCCTTGCCGGTACAAAAAATATCCGGTATAGGAAAACAGACTACAACCCGGCTGAATGCGATGGGGATCAAAACGGTTTTGGAATTACGAAATACACCACAGGAAGTCTTGATGAATCGTTTTGGGAAATATGGTGTACTTATGTCCAAATGGGCCCACGGGATTGATGAACGGACATTAACTGAAGAACATCGACGTAAATCCATCAGTCAGGAACGAACCTTTGATCAAGACATCTACGAAGAACAGGTCCTGCTGGAAAAATTAAGAACCATGAGCAATTCAGTGGCTGAAACGCTTGATAAAAAGGAAATGGCTGCCAAAATAATTTCCGTGAAAATGCGCTATGCTGATTTCCGCACCGTATCAAAACAAAAGTCGTTTCAACGGCCAATCTGGAAGGAACATGATATTTATGGCACAGCCGCTCATCTTTTCCAGAAGAACCGGGATCCGGATCAGCCGTTACGTCTGCTGGGTGTGGGAGTTAGCGGCTTGATCGGTCGCGAATATCAATTGACGCTGTTTTAATCAAATGCCCTGCATTGCTCTGGCGGATTTTGATTCGACCGAATGTATGGGCTGAAATCCATCATCAGTGATTTGACAATCCGGAAGAAGGAAATATCAAACCTCTCAGGTGACCAAATTTCAGGAGTTATTTGAAATAATAGTACAGCCCGGCATCAGGGAACAGCATGGTGATGCGGCGGTCATCGGCAATTGTCAGGGGCAGGTCAAGTGACAGACGAATATTTTCCGTAATATTGTATTCCAGACCGATCCCGATCCCGACACGGAAGGTGACGTCTGTAGTCCTTTCCTTGGTACGGTCTCCCACCGGAACATAGGAATAAGTCGTATCTGAATCGATGACATATTGATAATTTGTAAAATAATCAGTGGATGATGAATAATAGACGCTGGCTCCACCAAGTATATAGAACATGGATGTCTTGGAACGGTGCAGCGGCTTCAGATATAACAGGCCCACATTGGCCCAGGTCCCGCCGTTATTGTAATCATATGAACGGTAAACTTCGGTTGTATCCGGAATCCAGTCTCCGGCTTGATATGGTTGCCTATCTTGTTCGTAAATTATATAATCATTGGAATAATCATCGGGAAACGATATGATGCCGAATGTCAGTTGCCATCCGGAATTATCCCCCACATGACGGTAAGACAATCCCGATCCGGTCAGCAAGCCGCCGGAAACTCCAAGTCCGGTTGAGAGTTCTTCCGATTGCGGAAAAGCAGATGAAAATAGAAGAGTTGCCGTGATAATGATTTTCTGCATGATGCTTCCTAGGATAATATTAAAAATTAACAGGATTTGTCTGGCATTGTTCCCGGTTATTTGTATAGGAGTATCGTATCTTGAGATGGAACACATGAGGATAAACGTATCATATTGCCATTTTAACAAATGCATAAACCCGGGCTCGAATTCAAATGATACCCCTGTGTCTTGACCATTCTTTACCGGCTGTATTTTTAAAATATCTTTCCCGATTACGAGCCTGTTGTCGGGATGGGAACGATTCCTGATAAATGATTTTCCAATGACGACCGCGCTTAGTCCATTTGGATTGCCCGGCATTGTGTTGTTTGAGGCGTTTGTCGGGATTTTTCGAAATCCCGGTATAAATTAATCCTTCCTGGGATTGAATAATGTAAACGTACCAAATTTCCATTTGTACAATTTCATAAACTTTATTTTAGGTGAGATGTCCTAGCTCATCGTAGTCCCGATTTATCGGGACGTAGATGAGTAGCGGAGGAGGGACTCGAACCCCCGACACGCGGATTATGATTCCGCTGCTCTAACCAACTGAGCTACTCCGCCAAAGAACTGACCAACTGCCTGTCCACCGTAATCACCGTGAGGTGATGTAGGTGGAAG
>JBHHUC010000066.1:0-10049 GCA_046861395.1 Fidelibacterota bacterium | reverse complement strand
ATTTGTCATTACGGGCATCATAACCAAAATCGTCTTTTCCATCCAGAACTTTCATCACCACAATCGATGATTCCATTCCGGCATTGCTGGCGATCTGACGAATGGGTTCTTCAAGCGCGCGAGCCATGATATTCACACCCACGGATTGATTCTCGGAAACATCCAGTTTCTTAAGAACACTGATGGAGCGCAAGAGAGCGACACCACCACCGGGAATGATACCTTCTTCAACCGCCGCACGGGTAGCATGAAGAGCGTCCTCGACCCGGGCTTTCTTTTCCTTCATTTCAACTTCAGTTGGAGCACCGGCGTAGAGGACTGCAACACCGCCAGAAAGTTTCGCCAGACGTTCCTGCAGTTTTTCCCGGTCATAGTCAGAAGTTGTCTTTTCGATCTGGACCCTAATTTCGTTGATCCTAGCTTTGATCATTTCCGGTTTACCAGCGCCGTTGACAATGGTTGTATTGTCCTTGTCGCTCACAACGCGTTTACAGGTTCCCAGATAATCCAGGGTTGCACTATCCAGCTTATAGCCCTGTTCTTCGGAAATGACAGTACCACCGGTAAGGATGGCAATATCTTCCAACATGGCTTTCCGGCGATCGCCGAATCCGGGAGCTTTGACACCCAGGACCTTGAAGGTTCCGCGTAATTTATTCACAACCAGTGTAGCCAGGGCTTCGCCTTCGATATCTTCAGCGATAATCAGGATCGGCCGACCGGTTTGAACGACTTTTTCAAGCAGCGGAAGCAGATCTTTCATGTTACTGATCTTTTTATCGTGGATTAGTACATAGGGATCTTCCAGTTCGGCTTCCATGGATTCGGAATTTGTGACAAAGTATGGTGATAGATATCCACGATCAAACTGCATACCTTCAACGAATTCAAGATAGGTTTCAGCCGTCTTGGATTCTTCCACTGTAATAACACCATCCTTGCCCACTTTATCCATTGCTTCGGCGATTTTTTCACCGATTTCACGATCATGGTTGGCCGAAATAGTCGCCACCTGAGCAATCTGATTGGAATCGGGTAGCTCCTTGGCAATGGATTTGATGTAATCAATGGCGGCATCTTTGGCGGCATCAATACCCCGTTTAATGGACATAGGGTTGGCACCGGCTGTCACATTCTTGATTCCTTCCGTAATAATGGACTGAGCCAATACTGTTGCCGTTGTGGTTCCGTCACCGGCTACATCCGATGTTTTGGAGGCCACTTCACGTACCATCTGGGCACCCAGGTTCTCCAGCTTATCTTCCAGCTCAATTTCCTTGGCCACCGTGACACCGTCTTTGGTTACAGTTGGTGCGCCAAATTTTTTCTCAATAACAACATTGCGACCTTTCGGCCCCAAAGTGACTTTTACAGCGTTGGCCAGTTGATCCACACCGGCTTTCATGGCTGTGCGGGCGTCTAACCCGTATTCAATTGATTTTGCCATTCTTTCCCTCCTTTAGAGAATTCCCAGTATATCGCTTTCACGCATGATTAAATATTCTTTTCCGTCGACGGTTACTTCGGTTCCGGAAAACTTTCCAAATAATACAACATCACCCTTTTTAACGCTCATTTCAACGAGGGTACCGGAATCACTGTGCTTGCCGGGACCGACGGCGACGATAGTACCTTGTTGTGGTTTTTCTTTTGCTGTGTCGGGTAGAATGATCCCACCAGTGGAAACATCATCGGCTTCCATGGGCTCAACTACTACACGATCAGACAATGGCTTGAGACTCAAACTCATTGATTACTCCTTTTATAGTTAGTTTATGGTTAAGCGTTAATAATCTGCTAAAATGCAGCGGGAAATTTAAAAGCACGGACTAAGGATTATCAACCAATTTTAGCACTCTAATTAAATGAGTGCTAACACCAATAAACCCTATATATTTAAATATCTATCTTATAATTGATTTTGCTTTTTTTCTTTAAACCCAATCCGCTCGAAAGGATTGATTACGCTGGTCAGAATATTGGTCAAATGGGAGCTTATTCGTTTTAAATACCGGGCATATAGCGCCATAGCCGTAGCTGTATCCACCGGAATGCCTGAGACTTCCCCCCCAATGAACTGATTCACGATGGCATCACAGGTTTCTTTAATTTCTTTCCGATAGGTCTTAATCATTTTTCGAGCCTGTGCCTCATCACTGGTTTTCAGGATATCGATAATATTCTCGAATTGAATGGTAATATATTTTTCCACCTCAGTTAATTCGGATTCAAAATCGTCCACTACCAGTCGTTTGGGATGACGAATAGCCAGTTCCAGGATATTTTTCGTATAGTCTCCAATCCTTTCGATATCAATAACGATACTGGTCAGGACCATACCTCCAATGATACCGGAGCCGCCGATGGAACAATGTGTCATAACCTTCCGGCGTACTTCACGTTCATAACGGTTTATTTTCTTATCCTGTTTGCGGATATTCAAACTCACATCGGCGCCATCGGTAGTCCGCAACACTCGTGTACTTTCCACAAACATGTCCCGGGAGATGGCTAACATATCGTACGACCGTTCCCAAGCCTGATTCAACAGGTTATCCGATCGCCAGGCCTGTATAAACTCTTTCCACATTTTTCACCTCATGACAAAAATTAAAAAAATTGGTATCAGAAAAAACACGACTAAAATATAGAGAAACGGTGTTAAACGATTCTTTGCAGCCTTCGCCGCCATCCAGCGCGCCAGCCGCACTGGAATCAATCGCAGAAAAGGAATCCCGGTAATAATAATAATTCCCATAACATTAAACAATAAATGAGAAAATGCCACCGTGACCGGTGCGATTTCTCCCGTGACCAGACTGGCCAGTATGGCCGTTATCGTCGTACCGATATTGGCTCCCAGCGTGTAGGGATATATTTGTATCAGTGTTAACACTCCGGCGCCCGCCAAAGGGATAATAATGGAGGTCGTGATAGAACTGCTCTGGACCAATACCGTCAGAAATATACCGAAACCGAAAGCCCGGAAAGCATTTTTAAAAATGTAATTATCGAATAATGTTTCGACCCGTTTGATAATTATCGACCGTAATAGTTTTACAATGAATCGCAGGGCAATAAACAGAAACAAAATTCCCACCACCAAAACAATTATGGCATTTTTATCGGCCAGATCCACAATCCAGTGAATTGTGGGCTTAGTAACCATTTTGATGGGACTGGAGAATGTTAACCCACCTGATTCCTTGAATATCACACCTAGTCCGTGAGCAAATTTCCCCAGGAAATTGGTGGTTAATTGAAGAGGAAAAATTATCAGGACGGCCAGTAGGTTGAAAAAGTCATGGACGGTGGAGGCCGCAAAAGCCCGGCTCAATTCTTCCTTTCTACCGACATGCCCCAACGATACAATGGTATTCGTTACACTGGTTCCGATATTGGCTCCCATCACAATGGGAATTGCAGTCGTTACCGTCAAGGCACCGCCGGCTACCATCCCCACAACCATGGATGTAGTAGTGGAAGAACTCTGCACCAAACTGGTGACCAGAATACCAATGAATAGTCCATTATAGGGGCTGGATGTCATTTCAAAAACACGCACCGCAAACGATTTACCGAAAAGTTTAAAGGCCGCCCCCATTAATCCGATACTGACCAGAAAAATGTACAGCAATACCAGGACTCCGGCAAAGGCAAGGATTTCTTTCGTAGTCTGATTCATTAATATTCTAAAAAACAGCTGAAAGATTACGGGGGACGATTCGGAACACCAAAGGACTTTTATCCGGGGAGATCACCGGGTTTCAGAAGATTATCTTCCATGAGACGAATTTCATCAATCCCGGAAACAACGATTTTCGGATCATAGTGTAATTCCCGCATGGGAAGGCGATCCCGATATTTCATCTTGGTCAGAATATATTTTATGCAATTCAGCCGGGCTTTTTTCTTATCATCTGATCGGATAATGGTCCAGGGCGACCGGGTTCGGTTGGTTTCCACCAGCATTTGAAACTTGCGGATAGAATACTGATCCCAGTACTTCTGTGCCAACCGGTCAACCGGTGAAATTTTATATTGTTTCAGCGGGTCTGTTTCCCTCGAATCAAATCGTTTCAACTGGACCGACTTTGATACGGAAAAATAAAATTTGAACAGGATGATGCCGTCTTTAACCAACATTTGTTCAAAGAGTGGTGTGTATTTCAGGAATCGTTTATTCTGCTCATCGGTACAAAAACCCATCACCGGTTCCACCATGGCCCGATTGTACCAACTGCGATCAAACAGAACTATTTCACCGGCAGCAGGAAGATGAGCCACATAGCGTTGGAAATACCATTGTGTTGCCTCCCTGTCACTGGGTTTCTCCAGCGCCACAACCCGTGCACCACGAGGGTTCATATGTTCGGTAATCCGTTTAATCGTACCGCCCTTCCCGGCGGCGTCTCTTCCTTCAAATAACAAGATGACCCGTAACCCTTTGGCTTTTACATGATTCTGCATTTTCAGGAGTTCAATTTGTAGCCGCTTTAATTCCTTTTCGTATTCGATAATCTTCTTTTTGACATAGACAGGAATACGATTTTTCTTCGGATTGGCATCCAGGTTTTTCAGCAATGTCCCTTCCGATAGAACTTTCGCTTTCACTTTGCTTTTTTTCGGTTCGGACGATTCGTTGTCAGGCTTTGCGACATTCGGGCTAGTCGTTTCAGTCATAATGAACTCCTGATTTATTTCTTATATCGGCCATGCTTCTGTTTTTGTCGTTTCATATTTAAAATTTCATCGTTTCCAGGTATGACGATTTTGGGATTCAACGTAAAATCCAGGCTTCGATTCCGTCCCCGATAGCGAACGGAATTTAAAATCAATTTCATGGTTTCCATACGGGCCAAATGTTTATTGTTGGACCGAATGATATACCAGGGATTTTTTTTCGTATGGGTAAAGAATAACAGGCGGTATTTCTTCTCGGTAAACTCATCCCACAATTCCTGGGCCTGAAGATCCACTTCACTCAGTTTCCATTGACGTAAAGGATCATGACGGCGGCGATCAAAACGCCGGGCCTGTTCTTTTTTACTAACTGAAAAATATAATTTCAGCAGAATGGTTTTTCCATCAGAAATGAAGTTTTCTTCATAGGTATTTACTTGTTTCAGGAATGTGTGGTATTGCTCCTTTGTACAGAATCCCAGCACCGGTTCCACCAGAGCGCGATTGTACCAGCTACGGTCAAATAATACCGTTTCTCCGGCATGGGGAAATTGTTCAATGTATCGCTTCATATGTAATTCTGTACGTTGGATTTCGGTCGGCTTGCCCAGAGCGATTACCCGATAACGCTTTTCATTCATATAGCGTACGATGCGACGGATCGTACCCCCTTTTCCCGAGGCGTCGCGACCGTCAAATAAAATGATTAGTTTCTGCCCGGTCTTCTCAATATGATTCTGCAATTTGATTAATTCGGCCTGGTAGGGTTTTAAGTCTTCTGAACGTTTAACCGTTTCAATCGATTGCCGGATGATATCCTCAGCCGTCATCTTTTTCGGAGAATAATAAAGCCTTACATTTTTGGCTAATTCAATTGGATCTAACTTTTTTTCTTGCGCCATATTATTCTATCATCTTAATTCGGGTTACGTGAAAATTATGGATAATTCATGGTTATTTACTTCCCAATTATGCCTAAATGAAAGATAATGATTCATTCTTTCACGATATAAAAACTTTAAATATCGTCCAGCATCCTCAGGTATTTCCTTCAGCATCAGGTCTAAACCAGCACTTTCCCTTATTTCATAATGGTTCAGGATTGACCTCAGTGTTTGCAAATTGTGTAGTACATGATTTTGATCGGCTAATGTTTTCAAAGCCAAATCCATTTGGACATCGGCATCATGGGCCCGTCCCAGGTCATCCTGAATGAGTTTTAACGCATTGATAGTCTCTGGATATTCCCCTGGAAAACCGGTATCCAGGGAATAACGTAGTCGCTTTACGGCCAAGCGTAATTTATGCAGCGTTTCCTGAACCGGATAACGTTGGGCGTGTTCTTTTTTCATTTGCATTTTATTTTTCCGGTTTTCCATGATTGTCGCTAGGGAATACACCGGAATGATATCCCTATTACGGAATTCACTGACAAATCGCTTCAACCGGTCATACTGCTGATGCCAGGATTTGACTAGGTTCGTTTCAAACAACGTAAACGCTTTTTGTTTTCGTTGCTGCAGGGTCAGCGAAAATGAATCCGTCCAGTCATGTCGTGGAAAGTTTCGTAATGAAGCCAAGGCGACATCAAGGTCGCGTAGATTACGAGTAGGCACCACCAGAGCCCGGGATTGACGCCGGGCTTTCTTGAATCCCTGGTCCATGGTAAGACGATAGCACAAATCCGTGATCGTCGTCATACGTCGCCCGTTAACGCGGTAATGATGGAGCGTTTCTTCCTGATAATCTGGAGCAGCCAGGATTCCAATATCTTCATGCATGGCGTCCAGGCTGGATTCGATACCGCTCAGTAACCGATCAGTTCGAAGCCGGTGCAATCTCTTGTTCCCCCGTGGTTTCTACTTCCTCCGGTAATATGACAATCAAGGTCCGGGCGATATTTGTGATAAAGCCATTGATTTGGCGCAATAAATCCATGAGTTCCATGTGAATTTCATGCGTCTTTACGGATTCCTTCCGTTCTTTTTCTACCCGTTCCAAGTGGTAGTTGCGTAATTCACGCTCAATTTCGGTATAGGTTACATCACGCTTGATAATTTTGGAAATTCGTTTTCGTTTAAATTTGCTGAAGAACTTTCCCAGCCGCGACACTTGTTTCATGACTTTTTTATGATAAGTGGACAGCTCTTTCTTACCATCTTCGGAAAACTGGTATTTCCCGTGCGTGTAGGATAGTGCCAGGGGCAAAATACGTTCCTCCACAATATCACCGATACTTTCCATATCGTTAACAATCGACATGAGTCCGAATACTTCCTTGGCCTGATCCTGATTCAAATGCTGCCGACTGATCAGGACCAAATAATCCGATACCTGTTCCTGTAGAAAATCGATCTTTTCTTCCCGCATATGAATCCCTTCAATCAGGGTTAACTCGGGGTGACTCACATCCGGCTGATCGAGTCGGCGCAGAAACGGCTCTATCACGCTGCCCACCATACGGTGCAACAGCCGGGTAATCGTTGCGATTTCTGCAAATACCAGATCAATGGCAATGGCAGGAGTTTCAACCATATTTTTATCCAGATGCATCACGTACGGCTTCAGACCTCGATCAACTATTTTTTCTTCAATCGGCAATATTTTCAATAGCAGGTTGGCAAACTGATTCACAAATGGCAGAAATACGAATGCCAGACTTACGTTAAAAACCGTATGGGCATTGGCAATCTGTCGCGGTGTTTCGGCCGCCAGTTTGGCCGCTCCTTCCAGATCGCTTACCGGGGACATCCAGCGAATCAATTCGGCAAACCAGGGAATCCAGAACGCGAACAGGAGAACACCCATGATCTTAAACATGACATGAGCCAAGGCAACACGCCGTGCATCACGAGTGGCATTAATGCTGGCAATACCGGCCGTAACACAGGTGCCAATATTGGCGCCCATAATCAGGGGAATACCTGCTTCCAGCGTCAGGACACCCTGGACGGCAAGTACAATGATAATGCCTGTAAAGGCGCTGCTGCTCTGAATCAGGGCCGTGAATAAAGCTCCCACCAGGATCCCTAACAGGGGATTTTCTAATCGCAGGAGCAAATCAATGAAGCGATCATAGGTCCGTAAAGGATACATGGCCTGAGACATGAGGTGCATTCCATAAAACAGGAGACCAAATCCCAGAATAACTTCCCCCAAATAGCGTTGTGAATCTTTCTTGGCAAATATGGTCAATACCGCTCCCAAAGCCACCATAATCAAGGCATAATCAGTCACTTTGAACGCAATCAACTGAGCCGTGACCGTGGTCCCGATATCCGCTCCTAAAATGACACCCAGGGCTTGGACAAATCGCATCAACCCGGCATTGACAAAACTGACCAGCATAACGGTTGTAGCACTGGAACTCTGAATGACCATCGTTACGAAGGCGCCGACAAAAAGGGCCACAACCCGATTGGCAGTGAGCTTTTCCAGGATGGTCCGCATCTTATTTCCGGCGGTTTTCTTCATGCCTTCACTCATCATATCCATTCCGTAGAGGAAGAGTCCCAGACCACCGAATAATCCGACAATGAGCAGAAAAACCCAATTTCTTTCCCGGCCATAACAGTGAAACACCACTTCGTTGGCTGACAGATCGGAATTGGATATTTTGGCGGAAATGATATATTCACCGGCCTTGGAACCAAGCCGGATATCGGCATGGGCCAAACCGCTGTTGTCCGTTATGGTAACGGAATCAAGGACCACTCTTCCTTTGGCCTTGGGTGGGGACGACATTAATTGGAAATACACCGACACTCCCGGCACCGGTTTTCCAGCCTGTTCTACTTTTACCATGAGGGGATTGGATAATTCTTCTTCCACCAAATTATATTGTTTATCCCCGGATTTAACATGATCTGTTTCTTTATCCGCCATGCGGATGGTAAGCGTTTCGTTGCCTGCCAGCAGCAAGGTGAATGAGAACAGGCCACTCACCATAAGTGATAGCATTTTCTTTGTCAGCATACGGTCTCTCCTTGCCTTCTTGCTATTTTCCGGTACTGCCAAACCCGCCTGATCCTCGTGTTGTGGTACTCAATTCATCTACCAGTTCCAGGTGAATGGGTGAGCCATCCATGGCCACCAGCTGAAAGAGTCGCTCTCCCGGCTGAACGGTATAGGGCTCGGTCTTTATATGATCGACGGCAGCCATAATTTCCCCCCGGTATCCTCCATCGATTAAACCGATGGAATTGCATAGCCGTAATGGTGTTTTGGAAATACTGGATCGGGGCATGAGTAGATATGGTCTTCCCTCCTCATTTTCACAGGCGATGGATAAATGTATATACACCGTCTCGCCGGGTTGGATAGTTTGTTTATTGATGATAAACAGATCCAAACCGGCGTCTCCTTCATGAAAATGATCATGATGTCTATAATAACGCCTGGTTTCCTCGTTGAATGGTTTCATTTTAAGCCGCATCTTGCCTTCCTTTCCATAGCATAACTCCCATCATTGTCCAACCGGCAATAAACAGAATTCCACCTAACGGCGTAATCATGCCAAACTGTTTTATATCCGTGAGAATTAAAAGATATAAACTGCCTGAGAATAAAACAATCCCGGCCAGAAATAACCATCCAGCCTTCGCCAAACGGGGTGTGGATTTTGTTAGTATCATACCCAAGGCATGATACATCTGATATTGCACGGCCGTATGGAAGGTCATCATTTGTGCGTCCGATAAAATGTCCCGGAGTCCATGAGCTCCGAAGGCGCCCAATATCACGGCCAGCGCCGCCAGAAAAGCTCCCAATGCCGGTATCATGCTTCATCCTTACGTTGAATAATAGTTCGAATAGGAAATGGAATTTCAATATTTTCTTGTTGATATCGTTTATGTAACCGGCGGATGAATTCATCGACCACCATATGCTGGTCCCCGTATTTCATGACACTGAATAAAATCTGAAAATTGATGCTTGATTCGGCAAATTGAACATATCGCATGATTGGTTCAAAATCCTTTACTGCACCGGGAACATCGCGTACGACCTGCCGGGCAACATCCAGCGTCACTTCACGAACCTGTTCCAGATCACTGTCATACGCCACACCCACATCCACAGTCACACGAAACCGGGAATCAATGGCATTGAAATTTCGCACAATCGCGGTGGACAGCCGGGCGTTGGGAATGGAAATTATATTATTGGTACGTTCTTTCATGGACGTATTCCGCCAGGTGATATTTTCAATGTATCCCCGTTCACCGGTATCCAGTTCCACGAAATTTCCGGGACTAACTTTTCGACTCAAAAGAATATGCAGGCCGGAGAAAAAATCTGCCAGCGTATCCTTTAATGCCAATGAGACGGCCAAACCACCAACACCAAGGGCTGTGATGAAGGGT
>JBHHUC010000122.1:0-2626 GCA_046861395.1 Fidelibacterota bacterium | reverse complement strand
GTGCGAATCCTGGAGAGAGCCTGGCGTAATGAAGGATAGTATTGCGATTATCGTCCTGAATTGGAATGGCAGGGATTTGACCTTGGCCTGTCTGGAATCATTGACCGGGCTCGATGCGGAATCTGTACATATCCTGGTAGTGGATAACGGTTCTACCGATGACTCCGTAGCCCACATTTCGGAGCAATACCCTGATATTCCATTATTGGTTCTGGATGAGAACCTGGGGTTTTCCGCTGGCAACAATGCTGGTTTCCAAAAAGCTATGGAATTGTGGGAGCCGGAATATTGCCTGTTTTTAAATAATGACACGGTAGTGGATTCCAACTTCATAAATCCGTTACGCCGCGCATTGGCAAAACGGAAAAAAGTCATGGTAGTTCCGAAAATTTATTATCATAATGAAAAGGATATTCTCTGGTATGCCGGCGGCTTTGTTAATCTGTGGATCGGAAACGTATGGCACCAGGGGATCAGAGAACAGGACAAGGGACAATATGACCGAGAGAAAACCGTAGACTATGCCACCGGTTGCTGTATCGCTCTTCGCGCGACGGAATTTAAACGGCTGGGAGGGTTTGATACTTCTTTTGCCATGTATGCTGAGGATGTTGATTTGTCATTGCGATTCCGTGATTCTGGTGGAAGTATTTATTATGTCCCGGAGGCGAAAATATGGCATAAAGTTTCGTCTTCCGTAGGTGGAGCTATGTCTCCTGGGAAAATCATAAAAAGATTCAAAGGTCATTTTCGGTTTCTGGCAAAACATGCCCGGTGGTACCATTGGCCGACGATTATATGCTATCTTCCCATTCAGATTATTCTGTCCGTTATAAAATATTTTACATTACGCTGATTATTCCCAATCATCATTCTGGTAAAAAGTCGATGCTAGCGGTTCGGTGATCTGACGGATGGTCCGGATTTCCGATGGTGAAAGTCTTGTTTTCCAGGCTTTAATATTCGCTTGACTGTCCCGTTTCAAAACATGGATCTTTCCGGAATCCAACGTTTTATCCGAGGTAGTAGAAGACACAATATAATTGTGAATATTTTCATCGAATGGCAATTTCAAATAATGAAAAAGTCGTTGAAATTCTTTGATGGGGGACTGGGAGAGGGTTTCGTGCCGTAGGAAATACCACGTAGGAAATTCAGTTTGATACGACTTGATAACATGATGGATGCAATTCCATAGTAAGGCTCCTGAACGAATGATATCATGGCTGTCAGCTTCACGCATTTGTCGTTCAAACGGTCCCAGATATTGTTTCATTAGGGACGATTGTTCCAGAAAATTTGCAAAATTGAAAGACCAGTTCATACGTTTTAAACTGCCCACAAAGGCGGCCGGATGGCGAATGAGTATAATATTTCTAGTTTGAAATTTCCGGTAGAGCCAGGGAGCGGAGAAAAAGGCAATCGGATCCTTTAAAATGGGTGTTACCGGTTTGGTACCCTTAATCTTTAAACGCAGCCAATCGCGGTAAACCTGCCACCGGGCCGGAAAATAACGATAATCAAATTTGCCTGAATGAATTCCCTGTGGATTGCGAAAATCGGTCGCCGGTAATACATTCTTAAAATCCATGACTTGCGAAATACTATACCGACCATTGAGTATTTGATCAAGGGCGTAATACAATGCCGGGTCATCTGATTCAACATGATGAAACCACAGGCGAAAGACCTTGTGATGTCTCAGGATGCCATTGGGAGCAAAAGGTTCGGAAATGAGAATGGTCCCCGGGGCAAGGGATAAGACTTTTCCGACCCAGGTTGTGCCGGAACGGTGAGAGCCGGTAACCAGGATAGGTTGAGTTTGCTTTGGATGCATGATATTTATTGAATTGTTGTTTTAATGAATATCTCTTTGTTGGAAATTTCACTTAAAATTGCAACGTTACAACAGGATTTATCGCACCATTCCCTGTGCTGTTTGTCAGGTAATTACTTCGCTAAAGATAATATCATTCCTATTTTCTTCACTTAAAAAGGAATTAAATCAGAAACCTTTGGTTGAGAGCCGTATACACATTGACGGGTAAAGCATGCCTTTGAACAATATCGAACAATACCGGTTTATTTTTATCGCTGGTCTACATCGTAGTGGAACGACGATATTGGGAGACCTGTTGAAACAGCATCCCGCTATTACTGGATTGGAAAACACCGGTGTGTCCATGAATGAAGGACAGTTGGTTCAAAGCGTATATCCGGCCGCATTTCGCTATGGTGGTCCCGGGAAATTCGGTTTTGCTCCGGAAATGCATCTTACCGAAAAATCAGCCCTTTTCAGCAATGAGAATCGATTGAAACTCTTTCGGGAATGGGGGCAATATCTTGACCTGCAGCAGTTGATTATTGTAGAAAAATCTCCGCCCAATCTTATTAAAACACGGTTTTTACAGGCGTTATTCCCTTCATCACTGTTTGTGATTATTAAACGCCATCCCATCGCCGTAACCTTCGCAACAAAAAATCGCTGGAAAAATTCCAGTGTGATTGATTTATTTGCCCATTGGGTGAAATGCCATGAAATATTTCAGGCCGATAAGCCATATTTAACACAGGTCGTTGAATTTAAGTATTCTGAATTTGTTCAGGATCCTGATACCCATTTGAA
>JBHHUC010000065.1:0-10467 GCA_046861395.1 Fidelibacterota bacterium | reverse complement strand
CAATCCCCTGGTCCGTAGCCAGGTGCTCTATCCAATTAAGCCACGGGCGCATATTACTGTTCAAAAAGCGCGGCGAATTTAACTTGTTCCGGCATAGGCTTACAATTCTTTTACCGGGATTCCCTCCCTATGATCGGAATTTATTTTACCTGAACTATCTTATATACCAGATGCTGGGTCCCGGATGCCACGGAAATAAAGTAAATACCGGTGGATCTCACCACAGGTGACCACCGTATGACATGTTCCCCGGCCGGCATCATCCCCTTCGCCAGAGTGGCAACGACCCGACCGGTTATGTCATGAACGGTGACGCTCATATCCTCCTCCCGGGTTAATGTAAAGGGAATGGTCACACTGGCATTAAATGGATTGGGGTAGGCTGGACGGAGAGAGAAATTCTCAGACAACACGCTCGCAGATTCGGATACATCCAATTCGGTCAACAAATCTTCAATGGTAGCCACCACGACACTTTGGTTAAAGCCCAGAGCTCGGTAACGTAAAACCATGGTATGATCGATGATAACGGTAAACGGAACACCGTTGACGCTGAAAAGACTGCCTACCGAATAGGAATCATCGTCCAGGATCGGAAAAGTGAGACCAAACGTCGTGGCCCAGGATGTACAGGAATATGGCTGATTCCATTGTGATCCCAACGATATAACCTGTAACCCCTGATTGCCATATTGTTGTTGCATTCCTTCCAAAATCGGAGCCTCCGATTGACAGGTAATTCACCAAGAAGCAAAAAAAATGAGTAGTGTAATGCGGCCGCTGCTGTTACCGTCAAACCCCGTACTGTTATAAAGCGACCAGGATCCATTGCCGTTTTCACAAATTGTTTGCTGAAAATCCGCCACAACGTCCCCGACCACGTATGGTTGCCCACTCATGACACCGAAGAAAAGGATTAATCCGATCAGGTTTCTTATCATTCTCATCATTCCGTTTTACAGAAATTACCGACTGTTGGAGCCTCATGCTGTCGCCGGCTGGACAATAATAAAAAAAAGCCCGGAAATTCCGGGCTTTTTTTCAGAGCTAAACCTTTCTTATTTCAAGAGGTAAGCCTTTTGTGTGTCAATTCCCTGTTGGGTCTGTATCTGAACAATATACACTCCCGATGCCTGGCGTGAGGCATCCCACCGGACTTCATGAAAACCACTTACCATATCCTGGGCTTGAAGGAGGATATCCACCAACTGCCCATTCAGATTATAAACGGCTATGGTAACATCCGTTTGGAACGGCAGGGAAAAAGGAACCGAAACTACCGGATTAAAAGGATTGGGATACAATTCATTCAAGCGAACGTCTGCCGGGAGTTCAATGGGTCGCCCGTTCGCCGATGTATTAATCGTAACGGGAATTTCATTACCATTCCGGTCGCTGATGATGATTTGACCAACAGATTCGGCCCCGGAAATCCCAATCGTAATGGATTGAGTCAATTGCGTCATACTCAAATCCACGCCCAGGATCTGAAGCGAATTTTCATCCTGTCGGTAATCAAGAATCCAGGTCTCCGGAAGATTCGCATCGGAAATTCCGTTAAACGCTGGTTCCTGACCTTTGACTTCCAATTGGAACCCTGCTATGCCTGTTTGACTCTCAATAAGAAGCGATGATTTAGTTTCATCCCGGGCAATGGTGACCGTCGCCTGGGATAGTTCCACGGGGGCATAGCGACCATATAGACCGGTAACGTATTGGGCCAATTGAACGACATCCAGCACATTAATAAAATTATCGCCGTTGAAATTGGCTGATTCTCCCGTACAGCCGGGGAAATCATTATCCAGGATCAGATCGACCAGCGTCAGGACATCAAAAACATCCAGAACCGGCCCGTCATCCGTTACATCCCCGGTTACATTCCCGGCGACAAAGACATTCGCATTATCACAGGGATCACACAGGTCACCGATATCATCGTTGTCCAAATCGGCCTGATCAGGATTGTAGATTTCCGGACAATTATCCAGATCATTGAGGATACCGTCCCCATCCAAATCTGCCGGCAGATTGGCAAGGGCCGCTTCAATCGTCGCAATGATGGTTCCCTGGCTGAATCCGGCTTCGGAGTACAATACTTCAAAATTGTGATCCAGAATAACATTGTGCGGAATATACCCCTGACCGAACATATTCCAGACCAGATTGGATTCATCGTCGGTAATGGGATAACTTAAACCAAAAGTTTGAGCCCAGCTTTCGCAACTGTACGGTTGATTCCAGTCGAATCCGGCCGCCACCATGACTAAACCCTGATCGGCATAAGTCTGATAAATTCCTTCTGTAATCGGAGCCTCCGATTGACAGCTTGGTCACCAAGATGTGAACAGGTTAATCCAAATCACATGGTAATCACCGCCATTGAGATCACCATTATAATTATCCAGAACCCAGTCTCCTGTTCCGTTGGCGCAAATAGCTTCGGAAAAATTGGCCACCACGTCACCCACATTATAGGTCTGGGCCGTAATCACGCCTGCCAATAGGATACCGGCCAAAAGTGTTTTTTTCATAATGTTCCCCAATTTCTCAGACAAATTACAGCAACGGAAAATATTTCACAAGTAATCAGTTGATTAAAACAGAGATACAAGTGACAGTTGAAAACCGTCGTTGAATGGTTCGATGAAACGACAGATTCCGTTTGTACACACAATACCGCCCTGCAGCGATCCATAGGCGACCTGGAACCGAGTTCTTTCCGTTAAATTCACGCTAAATTCCAGCGAAATCCATTTATTCTCTATTTCCATGAATCGGGCAAATATTTTTTCCATCGGATTTTCAAATTGGAAATCTTCATAGGTTCCGAATTCCCGAGTCGATATGGCATCGATGAGAATATTCAACGACCATTGTGGTGACCGCCCGATCCCTAAACTCAGAATCCAGCCATCTTGAGCCCCCCCGTTTTCAAACAAAGAAAAGCTGTTATCAATCAACTGAATGGTATCAGGCATAAGAATAGAAACCGACGACCGTCGCATTTTTTCCAGAATCTGGCGTTCATATTTCACTTCCAGGTTCCAATGATCGGCAAAGGAAATATCCAGTGCCAGAGGGTAGGTGTGGGCCTTGAGCGTCACATAATTCAGGTCCCGTGTAGTATCCGTGATAGAATAGCCGATGAATTCCGGAATATCTTCGGTATACGCTGCGCCCATTTTCACATGCACGGGATCGGAAATATACCCTTCTATTTCGGCATAAATTTCACCAAACGGTTTGGCGGATTTATCCTGAACCGGCCAAAATATGGCGGACCCGTTCTTCTTCCATTCCCAGCCAAAGGGTTGCAGCCGTTCCTGCTGCCAACGATTGATCATGCTGGCACGGCTGAAATTCAGATTGGCCACCAGATCAGAGGTAATGGGTCCTGATATCTCGACCTGGTAACCTACTTCATTGTCAATATCCGTCACGTGTGTTATCCGGTTCAACAATTGGGAAGTATGTTCCTTGATAACAATGGGCGGGCTTTGAAAACCCAGGGCTCCGGTATAATAATAGGCCGGTGAACCTTCATCGGGAATGCGCGAGTCGAAACCATACCGCTTATAATCAAAAAATACGGTCAAAAGGGGCAGGTAGGCATTGACACTCCCGTAAAAGGACTGACCCCGACCCCGGGGAAATAATGCCACCCTGTCCGGGATGAACTCAGCCGTGCGTGTTTCGGCATATTCCAGGGATACATCCATGAATGGCAGGTATAGGTTGGCATATAGGCTATTTAATCGATGCTTCAGGGCCAGTGTATCCATTTCCGAACCCAATGGAGTTCCGGATGGGTAGGGATGGCGTTCCCTGGACTGGAGATAGGTTGCTCCCATATCGAACCGGTCCCCCTGATAATGCAGACGAGAACCGATGACTCTGTGTTCCCGGCGGTAATTGGGTCGTCTTTCATCATATGGCGGATTATTCACCCGTTCATCCTGATACCATAGCTTCCCCTGCCCTGAAATGATATCCAGGACCCAGCGTTCCTTCAGATGCGAGGACAAGAAAAGCCCGGTCACGGAATTATCGATATCAATCTGCTGATTTTCAAATTGATTCAGGACCAGGCCCCGGCCCCAGAATTCATAGAGATCACCGTATTTTATCATGGTCCGGTCCGATTCATACTCAAACCGGAATTTTCGCAGACCGGCATGGGGCAACCCCACTTCGGGAGGATTACTGAATTCCCATTGAAACCAGGTAGTCAAGGGTCCGATCTGCATTTGAGTGTCAAAAAATTTCTCCGAATAAATGAACCCGGTCTTATCTTCCCCGTAACGAATATTGGCACTGCCGGAAACGGTTACTTGTGCCGACAGAAAGGAAAGGGTGATACAGCAGACTATAAAATATAAAATCCGGTTATTCATCACCCAACAGTCCCAGGATTATCGTTTCCAGTTTTTTTTCATCCCCTGGAATATAGCCCTGGTGGGTCCAGACAATTTCCATCCCGGAATTGACGATAAATGTCGTGGGCAGTAACTGTACATTAAACTTTTTCCCCACTTGCTGGTTGGGATCTCGCGCCACCTGGTAAGTAAAGCGTTTTGACCGGATATACGGTTTTACCTTGGCCAGACTTCTCGGCGAATCCTGGCTGATGGCAAGAATGGTCAGTCCCTGTTCCTTGTACTTTTTATATATTTTTTCCAGTTGAACCATTTCTTTCTTACACGGTTCGCACCAGGTCGCCCAAAAATCGACTACCACCGGACCCTGGCTGGCTATATCCTTTAACTGGACTTTTTTACCGTCCAGCAATGTTAATGTTACATTGGGGGCGACTTGGGTCGTTTGGGAAAATAAACCAATATGAAAAAGGGAGAAGAATATCAGCCATCGTTTCATTTGATAAACCCGGGTTATAAAATGTTATCTAAAAAGGCATCCAGTTCGGCTTCCGGAACAAATTTAAGACGAACCCGTTCCAGGCCGTCCACATCTTTGATGTCCATATTGAAACGGTATTCCACCGGAATTTCAACCGTCTCCATGGCAATCTGCAGTGACCAGCCGCCCAGGGTGAAATCGATCAGGGGTGAAAAGCGATGGACGGGAATATATTGTACCCGTTGACTCTCCCGTTTCATCGCACCCGTGTCGGGACTGTCCACAATTACGACTTTCGGATTCCCGGATTTATCAGTGAACTGAATCACGGGAACCGCCCGATACTGCTGCTTCTGGATAAGATGAATGAGCCGGTCGGGAAAATTAAATTTGTCCCGATTAAAATAGAAAATAGTCAAACTACCGTCCTGCTGCAGACCGGAATAGGGCAACGACACCAACATATCTTTAATAATATTTTCTTTCAGGGTATAAGTTACCGGGAAAATCACTTGCATTTTCGAATCGTCCTCCCGATCGTACTCAAACTGGGGTCGTTTCATGCTGACATTGTAGGGACTGTCGGTCAGGGTTCTGATGACGGTTTCCAGCATTTCCGTATTGGCGTCGTTTTCCGGATTTTTCTCAATTTCATTATCCACATTCAGATCCATGACCCACTCTCCTTCGGAGGCCGGATCATGTTCATCCGGTTTTCCCCGTGCGCCGGAAGCCATATCCAAGCTTATTTCCAATTCATCGATGGCCTTATCGATGGATGATGTCAAATCCCGGGATGATTCGGAAAAATCGCGCTTCGGCCGGTAAGGTTCCGGTTCAGAGAATTCCGGATATTTTTTCGCGGTAACATTCGGAATAAAGGGTTGAATCATTGATTCAATATTTTCCGTGATCTCTTTATTAATATCGGGAATTGCCGTATACAGTCCGGCAATCTTCCGGGATCCGATTTCCTCCCAGTTGGCAATATTGATTAATTGGATCGTGATTGAAATTTCATCCAGTTGCCGCTCGAATTTCCCCAGTACAAGGAAATTCTTCGTCCCCCGCGGTTGATGGAGAAGCAGATTGCGATTGGACATAATTGTTTCCAGGTCTTCATTGTTGCGGGTCGCCACCTGATGATTTCCCTTAAAGTATTCCCTGAGCATGTCCGGGAAGGCACTGGAAAGCCAATTGATGCTTTCTTCATTTTTAAGATTATCAAATTTTATCAGGTATAAATTTACCCGCGGTGATGCGGCAGGATTCGACCAGACACCTGTAAAGAGGAAAAGTAAAACCAGAAATAGTCCTGCTTTGGTCACCTTCATATCAATCCAAATTACCTGTTTTTCCCTGTTTCTCAAAACCAATTTTTACGATCGCGCCTTCCGGGACCAAGTATCACGTAAGGTTACAGTTCGATTAATGACAAGAGACTCCGGTGTGCTGTCCCTGCGATCAATGCAAAAATACCCTTTTCGTTCAAACTGGAAGCGGGTTTCCGGCGCAAACGTCTTCACTTCCGGTTCCACCAGACAATCCTGCAATACAACCAGTGATTCCGGATGAATATTGTCCCGGAAGTCCTCTCCCCCGGAGCCTGGTTGTTCAACCGTAAACAGCCGATCGTATAACCGCACTGTGGCCCGGCAGGCTGTGGGACCGGCCACCCAGTGAATTGTTCCTTTCACTTTTCGTCCATCCGGTGCAGATCCGCCACGTGTGGCCGGGTCATAGGTACAGTGCAGCTCCAGGATATTTCCTTGCTCATCCTTTACCACTTCTTCACAGGTGATGAAATAAGCATAGCGGAGCCGGACTTCACGTCCCGGCGCAAGTCGGAAATATTTCCGCGGCGGGTCTTCCATAAAATCTTCCCGTTCAATATATATTTCCCTTGCAAACGGGACCTGACGTGTGCCCATATTCGAATCTTCCGGGCTGTTAATGGCTTCCAGGTATTCGATCTCCTTCTCAGGATAATTGGTAATGACCACTTTGAGTGGATTCAATACACCCATCACCCGGCGCACCGTGCGATTGAGAACATCTCGTACACAATATTCCAATAAAGCCATATCGGTGATGGAGTCCCGCTTGGCAATGCCCACCTTGTCTGAAAACAAACGAATGGCCTCCGGCGGATACCCGCGACGGCGCATACCGATAATGGTGGGCAAGCGGGGATCATCCCAGCCCTGAACAATGCCCTCATTCACCAACTGCACGAGTTTACGTTTGCTGGTGACGGTATAACTCACATTCAAACGGGCAAATTCAATTTGCCGGGGATGGTATACGTCCAATTGCTCCAGGAACCAATCATACAGGGGTCGATGATCTTCGAATTCCAGCGTACAGAGTGAATGAGTGATTTTTTCGATCGAATCTTCAAGTCCGTGAGCCCAATCATACATGGGATAAATGCACCAAGTATCTCCTGTTCTGTGGTGGGGAGCATGGAGAATGCGATAAATAATGGGATCACGCAAGTTGAGATTGGAAGCCTGCATATCAATCTTAGCCCGGAGAGTACGACTGCCGTCCGGAAATTCTCCATTCTTCATGCGAATGAAAAGATCAAGATTTTCTTCCACCGACCGGTTGCGGTAAGGACTCTCCTTCCCCGGTTTTGTCAGTGTACCGCGATAATCCCGAATCTGGTCCGGCGTCAGATCGCATACATAGGCTTTCCTTTTTTTTATCAGATCCAGTGCCAAGTTGTACATTCGTTCGAAATAGTCTGACGCGAAGTACAGTCGGTCGCCCCAATCATAACCCAGCCAACGCACGTCTTCCTTGATGGCATCGACATATTCGTCTTCTTCCTTCACCGGGTTGGTGTCGTCAAAACGCAAATTACAGGTTCCGCCGTATTGTTCGGCCAATCCAAAATTCATACAGATGGATATCGCGTGACCGATATGGAGATAGCCATTGGGTTCGGGAGGGAACCGGGTGGCGATGGACGTATGCTTCCCGGATGCCAGATCTTCCTGAATTATGGCATCAATAAAGTGTCGCGTTTTGGATGTATCTGAATCTTTTTCCGTCATATTAATTATCATTCCATTCCGTTAATAACGTGATAGCCGCCGCCAACCGTTGCAAGACTTTTTCCCGTCCCATGGCCGCCAGAGTGGCAAACAAGGGCGGAGCATTCTTACGACCGCAAACGGCACAGCGTATTGGCTGAAAAACAACGCCTGCTTTCAGACCCATATCTTCCACCAGCCGTCTTAAGGCCCCTTCGATATTTTCTTCGTCAAATTGGACACCCTGCAAAACAGATGATACTTTTTCCAGGACCGCAACCGTATCCTCCGGGCCGGTTCGTTTGGGCAATAAAATCGCCGGATCGTAGGGCGCCAATTTTTCCTGAAGGAAAATATCCAGCTGTCCCGCACTCTCCGCGAGGGTAAACATTCTTTCCTGAACCAAGGGGAGCAATGCTTCCACTTTCTGTTGATCGGCAGGTAAACCGGCTTTTTCAAGGAAGGGGATTATTCGCCGGGCCAGATCATCCATAGACAAGGAACGAATATAATGTCCGTTCATGGCCCGCAATTTTTCATAATCAAAAGCCGCCGGTGACGGTGAAATCCGTTCCAGGGAAAATCGTCTAATGATTTCGTCAATCGTCATGAATTCCGTGTGGTCATCATAGCTCCACCCCAGCAGAGCCAGAAAATTCACCAATGCTTCCGGTAAATATCCGGCTTCCTGAAATTGCCGCACAAAGACCGGATATTCCGATCCGTCCGGAGCCCGTTGGGCCCGTTTACTCATTTTCCCCTTTCCCGTGGGATTTAGAATGACAGGAAGATGGACAAACAAGGGTGGATCCCAGCCAAAGGCTGAATACAGGAAATGATGCAGTGGCAGACTATTGACCCATTCATCTCCGCGCAGGATGTGCGTTATTGCCATTAAATGATCATCGACGACATTGGCGAAATGATAGGTCGGTGTTCCATCTGCTTTCAGCAACACGGCATCCTGCATACGTCCATAATCGAATGTAATCTCTCCGCGGATTTCATCCTGAATCATCACCGTACCGTTTTCCGGGAGTTTGGCACGAATTACATGATATTCTCCGGCCTCAATTCGCCTCTCTGCTTCCGCCAGGGACAACCGTCGGCAATGTCCATCATATCCGATATCCTGTTTCCGGAGTTTCTGATCTTCCCGCAGCGCCTCCAACCGTTCCGAGGTACAGAAACAGGCGTATGCTTTATCATGTTTCAGTAAAATAGCGATTTTTTCGTGATAAATCTCATGTCGTTGAGATTGAATATAAGGTCCGTATTCGCCGCCCACTTCCGGTCCTTCATCCCACTCCATTCCCAGATATCGCAACCCATTTAGTAACCAGTCCAGGGCATCCGGATTGAATCGTTTGCGGTCCGTATCCTCAATGCGAAGAATAAACGAACCTTGATGACGACGGGCAAATACATAGTTGAATAAGGCGGTGCGGGCTCCGCCGACATGAAAATCTCCGGTGGGGCTGGGCGCGAAACGAACTCGAACGGAATCATTATGCATAGGTAAAATTAGCAGGGAACAGAACCGGATTACAGGGATAAACTCTGCCGCCAAAGAACCCAGATCCGGAATGTAAATTGAACAGAATTCGTCTTTAATCCCATTGGAGTGATGCACATATAAGGGTAAATTCGCCGGCAAATTTTGAGGAGAAAAAATTACAATGGCACGAAAAACTGTCGGATTTGCCGGAAAAGTCAAGGGCAAGGACCACGTTGAAATCAAATTTGTCAAATACGTTAAAAGTGTGAAATCGGAAAAAACCGGTCACTGGCGTTTTAATGAATCTATGGTTCGTCTGGTGGGAGGAGAAACCCTGGATCAGGCCTTACAGCGGATGGATAATGAAGCCAATGCGCTGGATATAGAAATGCCTGTTTTTGACACCGAAGAAAGGGAAGAAACTGCCGAACAACCGGAAGCCGTCGCGGCCGAACCGGAGACGGAAGAAGAAAGTCCCGCCGCTTAATTACAACTATTCATTCTGGCTTTTTAACATAATCTGGAGAGGTGGCCGAGCGGCTGAAGGCGCACGCTTGGAAAGCGTGTATACGTTTACGCGTATCGCGGGTTCGAATCCCGCCCTCTCCGCCCGTAACTTGCAGGAGGGGTGGCAGAGCGGCTTAATGCGGCGGTCTTGAAAACCGTTGTCCGTTTGCGCGGACCGGGGGTTCAAATCCCTCCCCCTCCGCATGATATATGTGTATGTACTGAAGTCCCAAGTAGATCATTTCCACTACATTGGACAAACGCAATCACTCTCAGACAGACTACGAGCACACAATAATGGGAAAGTTCGCTCTACCAAAGCGCATCGGCCCTACTCTCTGATCTATACCGAAATATTTCACTCCCGCTCTGAGGCAATAAAAAGAGAAACCTACCTCAAACACGGAAAAGGCAATCAGTGGTTACGGGAATTTCTTACGGAAAAAGGTCTGTGGTAAGGTCCGTTTGCGCGGACCGGGGGTTCTTCCGAAGGAATGTCTTCGACAAAATCCCTCCCCCTCCGCATGATATATGTGTATGTACTGAAGTCCCAAGTAGATC